>CAYPTZ010000637.1:0-2798 GCA_964413395.1 uncultured archaeon
AATATACCTGCTGAATACCCAACTTTTTTTATACCTACTAATTCTCTAAGTTCCCTTTGAGGATTTTTACCCTTATTATTACTTTCCAGATCTATATTCATGATTATTTCATTCTCTCTTATTTCTGACAAAATTTTTTTAGAAATGGCAGTTTTGTTTATTCATGCAAGATTTTCATATAGTATATTTGATTTTCATTTATTGCACTTAAAAAAATGTCCTTTTTTTTCTAAAGTTCCTCTTTTTTCATATAAAAATATTTGAAAAAAACTTATATTAGCTATAAATTTTTTTCATATCAAAATTTAGTATTAAGAAGTAACATAATTTATGATGCATGAAATTATGAAAATATCAAATTATAGCGAATATTATCAGTATCCATTTATAATTTCTCCAAATTTAGGTATGCCAACTATTTTAATTCAGAAAGATTTGAATGAGATAAATGAAAAGTCATATAATTTTTCTATCAATATTGTCGCTAATAAGAAATTTAATATATCTCAAATAAATGAAGCTTTAAAAAATAATTTAGTTTTAGTACCTCTTTATGAACATGATAAAAAAACAAAAAAATTAATACGAGGTTATCCGATTTCAATTCATGTTAATAATATTAAAAATAATGCCTCTTTAATGTTGGAAAATGAACTATTAAATGAATTTTACTCCTTAAAAGAGAAAAAACAAACCTTTCTAATTCGACATAATTTTTTTGGTGAAAACATGAGAATTTTTTCAGGAAACGCTTCTTTCAGAATTGATAGTGAGGAAAAAAATCTAATCTTCTTAGAAAAATATGGTCATTTAATGTTTGATCTTTACCAAACTTTTCCAAATACTCCTAATAAATCTTTTAGAATCTGCTATCATGCCGTAGATATCAGAAAAAATACTTGGGATGAATTTCGTTTTGTTCAAATCACTGATCTCCATATTGCAAAACGTTATGATGAAATTCTAGGAACCATTATAAATAATAAAAGGAATAGCAAGGTTTCAACCAAGAAATTATCTCCTTTTTTTAAAAAGTTTTCTTTAAAGTCTCGTTATAAAAATCCAAATAATAAATTTCGCCAATTCATAATATGGGCAAATGAACGCTCAAAATTTGGAAAACTTGATGTAATATTTATTACTGGAGATATAATTGACTATTTTTTAAAAAATTCTGCAAAACATAGGGGAATTTATACTTTAAATGATTCAAATTGGGAAGTATTTTTAAATATTGTTTTAAATGAACCAATGGATTTGTCTGAAGGATGTTCAACACAATATATTGTCTCTCATGAAGAATTATCTGTTCCTCTCTATACTCAAATTGGAAATCATGATATTCGAGTATATCCATATTCATTAAAAACAGCAGGATTCTATAGAAAATTTGGATTAAATATCATTGAAGCATTATCTTATAAAGATCCCTTTAAGATAGCAAAATATAAAGCTTTAATATCTGATCGGTTTTGTCTACGTCCATATTATCAGTATATTAATCCTTTTGATGATTATTTTTTAAAATTTGATAAAAATATCTTTCTAATGATGAATTCTCGTGGTGAAAGCTTATCAAGAATGAAAGAACTTCTTATGGGTAATCCAAAATGTAAAGGATTTTCTGATAGACAAAATTATTTTATGAAAAATGTTGCTAAAAAATATATGAAAGATAATTTTGATACTAATAATTTTTTAATTTCTCATGCACCTTTATTAAATCCAATTATAAAAAATTTTTTAAAAAGAAAAATAATATCCCTCTTCAAAACCTTGCATGAAAAAAATCTCTCTCTTTATCGAGAGAAGAATTTGAAACTAAATAAGAATACTGATGGAAATGCAGATAAATATCTAAAATTTAATCAAGGAATAATCATGAATAATTGGAAATCTTCATTGGAACTAATATTAAAATATAATATGGTCAATTTAGCTGGACATACTCATAATAATTTAGAAATTCGCTTTGTTCATCACCCAGAAAATACCAATCATTCTTTTCCTTTTTCTATTTATTTTGATGATTATACCTATGATTATTCAGTCTTGTTTTTGAATAAAAATCGTCCTTATGTTTTACAAACACCTTCACTAGGAGTAGGACGGCCAGGAAGTATTAAAAACTACGGTGGATATCGGGAGATCGAAATTAAAAATGATCAAATTATAAAAATGTCTGTTCAATATTTATCCAAATTTATTACAGATGAAAAATCTATATTAGAGGTTGATGGACATTTGAAAAAAGGACAAATATTGTTTTAGATTTTGTATTATTAAAAAAAATCATTCATTTTTCAAATATCATAACTTTAATTATATTCTGTGAAGTATCCTTAGGAATTCGCTTTGTAATTCAATGATTAAATCATGAAAAGATTTTTCAATATCGATTATTTGTTTATGTAATGATAAAAGGCTTTTTTTAGATAAAAAAATATCATTATTTGTGTTTAAAAAAAATTTAGACCAGCAACCTTGGGTAGAAAAATATCGACCTCGACATCTAGATGAAGTAGTAGGGCAAATTGAAATTGTTAACAGGTTAAAAGTATTTGTAAATGATAAATCCATGCCTCATTTAATGTTTGCGGGACCTGCAGGCACAGGAAAAACAACGTGCGCATTATCATTAATAAGAGATATGTTTGGTTCAAAGATGAAGCGAAATCAGACCTATTTAGAATTAAATGCAAGCGATGCACGAGGTATTGATGTAATTCGAACTGATGTAAAAGATTTTGCGAAAACCCAACCACCAACTGGAGTCCCTTTTAAGATTCTTGTGTTAG
>CAYPTZ010000638.1:0-2797 GCA_964413395.1 uncultured archaeon
GGTTAGAAAAATCCACATGAGATTCCCAATGATCACTATCTTGCGATCGAATGGACGATATTAACATTATTAATTGACGCATTTCTTTTTTTATATCAGCTTCACTCATTATCGTATCTATTATTAACTTAAATATTCACTCATATAAACATTTCATACAAAAATTTTTTTTTTTTTTTTAACAATATCAATTTTCAGGAAAGACCTACTTAGATTTCAATCACCCACATAATGTAATATAATGAATAATTATCAATAATGAAGCAGATATAAAAAAAAAATGGAAGAGAAAAAATGAAACAAATTATATTTTTATTGTTAATTGAAAATTATAAATGGGTAAAGGTTTGATTGAGAAATATGATCTAATTATCTGAAGATTATTTTAATTGCTAATATTTTTGTATTTTGTATTTAATTAATAAATAATCAATCAATCAAAATTAAATTGTAGTAATTTTTATTTGGCTAAAATTTTCAGGAAAAACTTATTAGTTACTTTATCCCACTTAAATATATTTTAGTAGTATTATATATTACATAAATTTGATCAATCAAGGGTATATTATGAAAGAAACCGAAATATTGAAGATAGATTCCCGGGGTCGTATAGTTATCCCTCGAAGTATGAGAAAATCTTTAAATCTTAAAGAAAATTCCCAGATTATGCTAATTTCTGATCCTGACGATAATGAATTAAGAATAATTCCTTTACCATTTAGTGATGAACAAACTTTTATTAAGTTTAAAATGATCATTCCAGACGAACCTGGAGCATTGAGTAAGATATCTCATGTGTTTGGTAAAGTAGGAGCAAGTATTATTCATGGCCAAACCATCACTTTAAAAAAAAATCAGATTGCAGAATTTTCTGTTGTCTCTCAAGTACCTGAAATGCCTATTGAAGAATTTAAAGTGTTGTTAAGAGAAAAAGGCGGTGCACACGATATTACTGTTGAAAGACCAGTTAGAAATAAAGTAACTTTGAATAATAATGAATAATTTTTAAGTTTGATATTGAGGCTAACAATATGGAATATGCAATATTTTTAACAAGAGAATTATGGAGATTTTGTACTGATCCACATAATGAGGGAATAGATCAACAATGGTGCGATCAAGATAATCAACCATATTTAGAAAATAAAACACGAATAATTGTTCCTAGCTGTTGGAACAGAAAAGCATCAAGATTTTATAGTCAATATAATGGAATCGCATGGTACTGGCGAAATTTTCGAATTCCAAAATCATTTTCAGGTAAAAAAGTTTCATTGAATTTTGCCAGTATTGCAAATAAAGCAAAAGTTTACATTGATAGTGAAGAAATTGGAGAATTTAGTGGAAGCTTTATTCCTTTCAAATTTGATGTTTCAAAATTTGCAGATAATCGATCTCATTTTTTATCTGTAAGAATTGAGGGTATAGATGATACAAATCGATATCATCCAATAGAAAGTATTGAGAGATATTACGGAATTATTGGACAGGTTTTCCTAAAAACTGAAGATACTTTAGAATTAAAAGATCGAAGTATGGAAACAATAATTCATTTTGGTGAAAATCCATCAGAAGTTAAGTATGCCGAATTAACTTTTTCACTTTATTTAAAAAATAATAATGATGAAGAATTTGATGGAAAAATAAGAGTGTCTATAGAGAGGGATTATGTTCAAGTTGTCGAAGAGGAAAGACCAATAAAAATAATGAAGCAAAATAGTCGTCTTTCAAAGATAATTCTTCATATAAATAAAGCAGATCTTGAATTATGGACCCCTGAATCACCTAACCTATATAAATTATCCGTTATTGTTAGCAATGAAGAAAAAGAATTTATTTTAATAGATGAAAATATCGGAATACGTGAAATTCAACTAAATGAAGAAAAAATAATATTAAATGGGAAACCTTTTGAAGCCAGAGGGTGTGATTTTCAAATTGATGATCAATATTATGGATATAATACTCCTCGAATTAAGATTGTAGATACACTTCAAATGTTGAAAGATAAAAAAGTTAATGTAATTAGACCAAATCAAGGAACATTTACACCTTTTATCATTGAAATGGCTTCGAGATTAGGATTTTTGGTCATTAATGATATCCCACTAACACAATTGACAGCCATAGAATCACAGCAAATTTTCAATTCTTATATATATGACATAACTTTCCAACCCTCTTTGGCTGTATATTCAATTAACCGAGCAATTAATGTTAATACTCCAAAAAATACGAAAATTATTTCAGATTATGAAAAAATGTTTACCAATTTACTCGATCCAAGTCGATTTTTCGTAGCTTTAAATAATACATTTTTTGAAGCTGAATCTTGGTTAGTTAAAAAAGAACAAGATTATGAAAATTTTTTAGAAAAAAAATAATTTTTTTTATTTACAATTTTAGATATATTCCCAAAGCACATTGAATATTTTCCATCCACCTTCTACTTTAATAAGATGGAGATAATCAGTAAATGTCTCAGATAATACTTTAACAGTGGCAATTTTCTCTGTCTTATCAAGAATCGTAATGTCTACTTTTCCTTTTGATGGATCTTCAATTTTACCTTGGCCATCTTTAGTTAATTTAAGCATTTCATCAAAGCTTACAGACCATATTTCATCTGTGGACACAAAACGTCGTTTAACTAGATCTTTATAGAGTGCTTTTTCCATTCTTTTTGAATCAGCTTCATACCAACCTTGAACATAATTTAGGCACGTATTTTTTATCATTTCATCATCTTTCATTTTTTTCAGTTCCATATAATTTTAAGCATAAAAATCAACAATAA
>CAYPTZ010000639.1:0-2796 GCA_964413395.1 uncultured archaeon
TATAAAATGGTCAAATACAAAATAAAAAAAACGGAGATGAATTTGTCAAATCAGGTTTTTTTTCAAAAAACTACCACAACAAATAAATTACGAAACTCCTTCCTTATTCTTATGAATAAAAAATATGCAATTATTTTCTTTATTTTATTGTTAATTCCAGGATTAACCCTGGGAACTTTGCAAATAACTGGAACTATTGATTTACTTGAAGATTATTATGATTATAATGATACAATCTTGGTAGTTGATGACAAATCTTCAACGACTCAACGTTTTCCTCAAATGTGTTTAGATGATGAAGGTGGCATTATTATCACTTGGTCTGATAATCGAAGTGGAAGTTCTGATATATATGCACAAAAAATCAATAAATATGGAGAAAAAATGTGGAGTGAACAGGGTGTCGTAGTCTGTTCTGCGCCTGATGTCCAAATCCATCCTGAAATTATATCTGATGGAGAAGGAGGAGCAATAATTTTATGGCAAAATGGAACTAATTCGTTCTATTTACGAGAATTATATGCTCAAAAAATTAATTCTGCTGGTGAACTTGTATGGGATTCTACTGGAATGTCAAATAGTGTAATTATTTGGGAAAATTGCACATATTTTGAAGCATTTGAAATAGTGTCTGATGGGAATGGAGGGGGATTGGTGTGTTTGCAAACATTTCTTTCTTCAAATGAAAGTCTTATTGTTCTACGTATTTTATCAAATGGTCAACTTGATGCAGGATGGGGAACTAACGGCACTGCAATTATTACTCATGGATGTAGTTATTATGACCCTGTATTTACTTCTGACGGTACTGGAGGTGCCTTTCTCGCTTGGCAAGATGTACGAAATAGTTCTGAAAATGACATCTATGCTCAAAGAATATCAAATACGGGCGATATTGAGTGGATTGAAAATGGAATTCCAATTAGCACTACATATAGATTTCAACTACTCCCTCAAATTATTACTGATGGTGAAGGTGGGGCAATTTTAGCATGGTCTGATGGAAGAGGTATTGATACTGGAACATCCTATGATATTTATGCCTTAAGAGTAGATCAAAATGGGAATATTGTTTCAGGATGGGATATTAATGGTACCCTTATTTCTAATAGTTCTGCTTTTGAGGGACAGGTTCAAATTACAAGTGATGGGGCCCATGGAGTAATAGCGGTTTGGAATTCTTACAATGTACCCTTAACGGATAACGATATTTATGCTCAAAGATTGGATTATCAAGGAAATAAGATGTGGGGATCGGAAGAATTAATTATATGTAATGCTTTAGTTGACCAATCTTTATATCCAATTTGTTCTAATAGTTCTGGGTATGCATTAATCCCATGGATTGATGATAGAAATGAAAATACTACAGGGCAAGATATTTATGGACAATTGATTAGTCCTGAAGGTGAGATTCTTTGGGAAGAAAATGGAAGAGCAATAAATACTGAAGCTGGTTCCCAATCCTTCACGAAACGAGTTAATACTCCTAAACCAAACGTGATAGCTAATGAAAAAGGAAATTTTATTATAGCTTGGGAAAGTGCACAAAATTATAATGTAAGTAGATATGATGTGTATGTTCAAAATATTAGTCATGGTTTTGAAGGAATTTTCCATTTGAATGAATTTATTTCTTCTACTGCTGGAATAATCTCAATGATATATCTGTTATTACTCATAATTTCATTGGTATTTGTTGTAAAACCTTCAAAACAATGATTTAACTCTTGATTAACCTTTTTTTTTTTATTCAGTTTATAAGGTTATGACTGATCTTTTCTCTGCGCTTGAAAATATGTCGGTATAAGAGTTTATTTCTAAATTATAGTTTAGGAAATAAAATATAAGAAAGATTTGAATTTTTGTATGATTGATGTAAATTATCTGAGAATCAGAGTTTAATCATATTTTTTGCCTAATAATTCTACAATATCCAGTATAAGAATTGTCTTTTAGGATGAATGGACTTTTGCTAGCCAAAACGACCAAAAATATTAATAAAAATGAGAAAAAAGTATAACCTTATAGACTGTTAAAAAAAAAAATTGAATCTGTTAATATTCATGAACTTGTTGTTACATCTTTAAATTTTTTTTTCTCTTTTTAATTATTATAGATGCAATAGATGTAATAAAACATAATCCCATAAGTTCTAGTGCGAATCCCGGAATTCCCAGTCCATCTTCAGAGTCATCAGTGGATGTAGTTCCACCTGATGTAGTTCCAGGCTCTTCATTGGTAATGAAGGTGAAACTTTCATGAACTATATTACCATCAATATCTTCAACCCAAACTTCTAATGTATGTTCTCCTGCGACTGAAGGGAGAGAGGTTACAAAAGTTCCAGTGGTGTCCGATATTGTAACTGTAATAGCTGTACCTGGATCATAACTACTATCTGAATCTGGTGATTCATCTATGACGGGGGGATAATTGTTTGTAGTATAAGTTAAAATGTCATGTACAATATTTCCATCAAGATCTTCAACCCAGAATTCTAATGTATGAACTCCAGAGGCTATTGGTAACGAAGTTACAAAAGTTCCAGAGACAGTTGTGTTACTATTACTATCCCATCTGTAGTCAACGTTTGCAATACCAGTGTTATCTGATATTGTAACTGTGATAACCGTACTTGGATCATAATTATTATCAGATCCAGGCGTTACAATGACCACAGGCGGATTAATGACGGTATTATAAGTTAAAACATCATGAACTAGATTCCCATCAATATCCTCAACCCAAATTTCTAAAATGTGAGGTCCTACAGCAACAGGTAACGAAGTTACA
>CAYPTZ010000640.1:0-2794 GCA_964413395.1 uncultured archaeon
TAAAAGGAAATAACATAGCGATTTATTAAAATATAATCTATATCACGATTAAGTGTTGAAAAGGGCCTATATTTACTGATCGCAAGATACATTCTTTTTAATGGAATAAAAAATAAAATAGCCTATTTTCAAATCCTAATTCGTTGATTTGAATGATTTCGAAGTCAAAATCATGCCTATTTAAATTTGATGCAAGGCTATCATTTTTCAATGATTAATCGTCCCCTTGAATTTTACGAAGCTATACATGCCAATAATTGTGTTGGATTAGTAGCGTTTATTGAAGCAAAATTAACTAGAAAGGAGATCGATCAAGCGTGGTATTTCACACAACTTCGTCATCCCTACCTACGCATGGAACTTACAAAGGATGATACTCTTCCCTATAACCTGCGATTCACAGAAATAAATGCGTTTAAATCGATCCCAAATAATCAATTCCATTCAGAAATCGGTTCTTTAGCCGAAAAATCTTGGAAATCTGCATTACAGGAAATGACAAGTCAACCTCGACAAGAATATCCCGAACTGTGGTATCTCCGATTACGATCGAATCCTAAACTGACCGAGCATCAATTCTTTTTCATGATTAATCACTGTGGTTCGGATCTTATCGGAGCTTTTGCGATCTTGGGTACCTTTTTAAATTTCTTAGACAAAATTCTCTCTCAGGAACCCATCCCTGATGTAAAATCTTTAGAATTCTTGAATATCCAAGCCCATATCCCTCCAGAAGCAATTGAAATCCCATCGTTCAATAAAACAAGACCCTTCTTACCACCATTAAAATACCAATCCGACCTCGATCCAAATAGTCCCGCTCCAGTATCTGCGGTATGGTTTGATTTTGATAAGGAAAAAACTAAAAAATTTCTAAAAGCATGTAAAAAACATAATGTCTCGGTGCAAGCGGCCATCTCATGTGCAGAGATGCTTGGGGTGACAATTAATTCCCTTAATTTAACTCCCTTTCCTCATCATATGCTTATCTGGATTCCCGTGAATTTGCGACCTTATGTAACCCCTCCAATTAAAAATGAAAATTCCGTTTGTGGGACTTCAGCGTGTATGTGGGAGCAAGATATTGAACCTGAAATGGATCTATGGAATTTAGCCCAAGAAACCACTCATTGTATTAAAAAGGGGCTGGAATCAAAATATCCGTTGAAATTTAGGTTTGACGTTCAAAACCAGTCAAATATAATGGTAGAACCCAATCCATTCACATGCATGGCATCCTCTGTCGGTAATATATCTATTCGGTCCGATTATCTTGGATTTAATCTTCTTGGAGTCAAAGCTATTGCTGGTGGATATGATACGCCCCGTATATCGAGTGCAGGAATGGTAGCACATGCATATACTGTACAAGATTGTTTAAATGTCACCTTTGGCTATACGAATCCATCTTTTTCTATCGAATGGGCAACTCATTTTGCCAAGATTATGGATACTTTTCTCACCATTCTTGCAGCAGACAAAGAAGGAAATCAAACTGTGGCGCAATTTATTGCGAGAATATCAAATGAATAAATTTTTTCATTGTTTTAATTTTCCCTTATCAACTTGATTTAAGCAATAAATTCAAACAAACAATATTGTTAATATAATGAATTTCAAGGATTTTTCATTTACCTTGTTTTTTTAGAATATTATTCAATTTATTTTGGTTGAGCTTCAATCGTTGATCATTCTCAATCTTTCATCCTGAGATTAAAATTTTTTTTTTTATTTATGTACATAATAAAAATATAATTAGATCAATTTGTGATTTTTACTTAAAATTGTAGTTATTCATTCCTAGCTTTATATCTAACACAGGAGTATGATTAATAGCATCTAAACCGCGTACGAATAAAATTGTACCTTCAATTTTTATAAGTTCTACATTTGTAATTGCAATTGGAGTTAGTCTGTCTGGGGTACGAGAAGCAAATACTCCCACAAGTTTATTATCAATTCCCCGATGAAATTGAGAATTTATTGATGTTCTTTGTTGATTTAGATAATATACAACATCAATCCATTTTTCATCATTTAATTTATATAAAAAAGGCTTTTGAGATTCAAATAGGACGATTTTTGAATGTCTAGAACGATCTCCTTTTAAATAAAAAGATTTTGATCGTTCTAATTGATTTTCGACATATCCAATAGGATAAATTTTAAAAGGCAAATGGTTCTCAAATAAGCAATTAACGCAAATTTTATTATTATCAATCATACGCAAGTCTTCATGAGCATGGTCTTCATGGCACCATTGACATTTCATAAGCTCCACAATTAACTGTATACCTTAAGATTTTTGATTTTTACAATTATAAAAGAGAAAAACTAAAAATGGATATTTTTGGCACTGTTCAAGTTGAGGTAAAACTTCCAATAACATTTTTAATGTTGTCAATCTTCGTTAGAATAGAACATATCGCCCATTTTTTTTCCTTCATTTCCATTAAGTGCAAATTATGGCACCGCGATGTGAATAGCTTTGCACTTGAAACCCTAAGGAAGTTTTTTCTGAAACTTCTTGACCGAGAAACAATGTGGTTCGCATTTTCTTAGGAAATAATAAATCCAAATAGTTGTGATTCTTTAAATTACCTCCCAGTTGTTCAAATGGAGATTGTTTATTATGAATACCAGTATATCTTGGCGTTATATTATAATATAAACGAAAAAGATCGCAAAAGTAAGTCGTTCCCTCAGCAGTCTGTAATAATCTACTGGAATCAAGACGTGGGCGGAGAATACCAAATATACGTTCGATTGTATTACTATTTTGGTAATTCCAAGG
>CAYPTZ010000641.1:0-2787 GCA_964413395.1 uncultured archaeon
ATTTATCCAAAAATAAAAAAAATTTGAACAGGTTATTTTATCATGACTCCTTAGTATTAGCTTTTTATAAATCATTACATCCTAGTCAGATTATTTTTATACACTAATCTTATTAATTTTATAAAAAATTTTTTAAATGACAAATTAGTAAATATATTGAGATGGAATATTAGATGGAAAAAACATTTAGTTTAACTTTTCTCGGATTAATTGTAAGTTCATTATTTTTAAGTAACTCACTTCTTGGGATTAATGATTATAGCGAACCCTTAGAAATCTTGGATAATCCGCATTTTGCCTATGATGTGAAAGAAGATGATGAATTTATCTACAATGTTAACTCAGAAATGGATATAGGTTTTTCTGATAATAAAGTCTATGATGAATTTGATAAAATTTTTCAAAATTTAACACTCAGTCAACCTATGTTCGCAGATTTTGAATTAAAACAATTTCTCGAAGATTATAATGACTATTCTACAACAGAATATCAAATGAAATATCAGATCAATGATATATTTCAAGAAATTAATTCTAAACCTTACGACCCAAATCAGGATGACATACTACTCCCAACTGTTGTTATGACCCCAGAAGAATGGGACATATATATACAAACATATAAAATCACTCATGATGATGTTTTCAATGGATCGATTCAATCAAAATTGAATAAAAACGATGATAAATGGTCCACACCTGAAACGATCTATGTCAATCAGTTTGATAAATTAGCCAAATTGATTAAAAAGAATCTAAATCTTAGTACAGAAGAAACAGCTAGTATGGAAACCACATTTAATGAAGCAAAGGAACAATTAGTGAATTCAGGTATTAATTGGAATAATCAAGAAATTTCACGGATATTAGGCCCAATTGAGAAATTTTTTGGGGATAATACTACAATACCTAACGATATTGATCCCTTAAGTCCTATTAAACCAGAGCCAGATTTTAATGGAGTTTCAAATATTCCTTATTTCTTACCAAATGATTGGAAATTCGACGATTGGATGGCCTATTTAGAAGATTATTTTGATTATTACATTGAGGATCTAGAAGAAGTATCTTTAACTTCCTCAATTAATAATTTCGAAGAATTAAAGGGATTTTTCGGCATTAATCAACTTACTGCACAAGAAAAAGCAATTGGAATTTATGTAAATCTTCAAGAATTTGGAGAAAATGCATTAACAAGTATGCTAGGGGCAGTCCAATCAACTTCATCAAACAATATTATACTAAGTGCTACCACTGGACCTGTTACTGAACCAGGTGAAACTAATACGCAAACCGCAGTTGGTGAAGATGATAATAGTATTTCAGAAAATCCGTTAATTCTTGTTGGTTTAAGCAATCTTGGAATAAATTCATTTTCAGGTGGGCTTGGATTTGCCATGGAATATGATGAAGATATGTCTTTACTTAGTTTTGCAATTCATATTAAGGGAATCTTGGAAATGAACTTAACAGGAATGGCAAACACATTTACTGAAATTGATGATTTAGATTTATCAATGGAGGGTGCATATTATCAATATTCCTATACAATCACAAAAGATGGGTATTATCCACCAAGTCTAGATCAAATTCAAAATGGTGAGCTAGGTACTGAAAGAGATCCAACCAAAAATCCAATAGGATTTTGGGATAGAATCCCGGGATATTCAACTCCCCTGATAGGGATCATAGGAATTGTATCAATTGTTGCAACGATTAGAAAATATCGTTCAGAATAAATGGATCTAACACTTTAGAACCTGCAAGGGTTTCTTTTTTATTTATTTATCTATATATCATCAATTTTTCAATTCTTTTTTACTAATTGGATAGATCAAAAAAAAAAAAACAATTTGAAATTAAGAAGAATATACTTGATTATACACATCTTTTTTAAAATCATCAATATATTTAATAATATCCATGGGATCAGGGGTCATTATCGTAATATTATAATCAATGAAAGCATCTAATCCAATAATCCTAAATGTAGGCATAATTTCAAATTCTTCCTTCCATTTTTCACATATAAGGGCTAATATCTTATGATTTTTCTTTGGTGTGTGTTTTAGTTTTATGATAAAGGAATATCTAACAATTTTATCATCATCAGTATATTTTGATCGTTCTGTTCCATAATTAATTCCTTTTTCCTCAATAACTTTTAGAATATTTCCCATATATTGATAGTTTTTTTTCATTTGAGCCAATTTCTTTTCTAAATGAACTAAACTAATTTTCCCATTTTCATCTAGTTTCTTCAAATTATACATCTTTTTTATATTATATTCTAATTTATCTATTTCTTTAATAAACCAGTTCAGTGAAATGGAATAATTAGTGATATTAGATTTTAAACATTCTAAATTGGGTATCATTGTGATACTTTTATCAGGATTTAATAATTTTGTATAATTAAGAGTCATTTCAAAAATTAAGCCTTCTTTCCCTCCAATGTTAACATAATCTCCAATATATAATGGACGAGTAATTGTGATCCAAACTCCCGCGATAAAATTATTAATAGATTTCATTGAAGCAAAAGATACGGCAGTCGCCACAATTCCTACTACAAGAGCTACAGAATTAGGAGGTATATTTAGTAGATAAGAAACTAACATCGCGATCATAAAGAATAACCCAAATTTTAGAAAAAATTTCATACCATTATACATATCGGGAGAAATGCCTTTCTTTCGTAATTTTCTAGAAACAAAAAAACCTAGAAATTTATTAAAAAAATAAATTCCTATCAAAGAACATATTAAAACAATGATCCCCATTACT
>CAYPTZ010000642.1:0-2786 GCA_964413395.1 uncultured archaeon
TTGGGGATAATTTGCTCTCTATCGTGAACCTTACTTGCTTTTTTACCAAAATCAGAAAAAATAGCGGTTATGCAAAACACTCGTAATTAATAAAAAAAAGGAAATACAATAATGAAACCTAAAATAATAATAAATTTAAAGAATGTAAAGAAAAATTACCAAACTGAATCGGAAACATTAGAAATATTAAAAGGAGTTAATTTATCCATTGAAAGAAACGATATGGTTTCAATAATGGGACCAAGTGGGAGTGGTAAGTCCACCTTATTAAATATTCTTGGATTACTCGATAAATTTGAAGAAGGAACCTATAATTTATCAAAATTCGATGTATCTCAATTGGATTCAAAACAAATGCAAGAAATCCGATTAAAAAAAATTGGATTTATTTTTCAAACATTTAATTTAATACAAACCCTAACTGTTCGGCAAAATATCGAACTACCTATGGCTTTAATTCATAAAACCGAGTTAGAACAAAATAAAAAATCCAAAGAATTGTTGAAACAAGTAAATTTATTAGAAAAAGCAGATAAATTTCCAAAACAACTAAGCATTGGAGAACAACAACGTATTGCAGTAGCCAGAGCACTTGTAAATGATCCATCCATAATTTTGTGTGATGAACCCACGGGTAATTTAGATGCTGACACTTCAAAAGTAATTTTAGATTATTTAGTATCTTTACAAAAAGAAAATAATGCAACAATTTTGATAGTATCTCATAATCCAGATATAGAAAAATTATGTAATAAGCAATTTATATTAAAAAATGGAATTATTAATCAAAAATAATGAAATTTAGATAATTTTTTCTAAGGGGATTAAAATTCTTTCACGTTTTTCAAACTGGCATATTTTAATTGTGATTTTTTCGATTTCTTCAATTTTTCGTAATTTCTTTATAGTATTTTCAAAATCATAACCAACTAAATCAGGAGAATGTGCATCAGATCCAAAAGTTAAAGGTATTTTACGATGAATCAATTCAGAAATAATTCTATCACTAGGATACTGAATTCCAACTTTTTTATATAATCCAGAATTATTAATTTCAACTACCATATTACTTTTTTCAACTTCATCAAGAAAATTTAATGTAGATTCCCAAGAACTTTCATCTGGTAATACTCCAAATTTTTTAGGAAGATCACAATGTCCTACAATATCATAAAAGCCAGTTTTAACCATTTCTAAATTAGCTTTATAATATTCTTTGTAAAATATGTCCAAACCAAATTTTTCAATCAATTCTGGACTTTCAGGGCCATCTATGCAAGTTGGCCCATATTTTTCAAAATCTACAACATGAACAGAACCAATAATATAATCAAAATCTTCTAAATAAGGATTTATTGCCTTTTTATAATCTAAAAAAGAATGAGGAGTAAAATCTACCTCTGAAGCTACTTTAACTTCAATCTTATCTTTATAAATAGCTTTTAAATTTTTACATTCTTCAATATATTTAGGAAATTCATCCATAGTCATAGCAAATGTTTCGACTTTTGCTTTTTTTGAGATTAAATGCATTGGAAAATGGTCACTCAAGCCAATTTGATTTAAATTTTTGGATATTCCAGCTAAAATATACTCTTCTAATGTCCCATTAGCATGTTTACAAAGATAATTGTGAGTATGATAGTCATTTAATATCATTACTATATGAAATGTTACAAATAAGAAAAAATTTTTTGTTTATGGTCTTTTTTCATAAATATCATGAATATTTATTTAGTTAGACATGGAGAAACAAACTGGAATGAAATTGGAAAAATTCAAGGTCATATTGACATAGAATTAAATGAAAAAGGCCGCTTCCAAGCGGAAATTCTATCTAAAAAATTGAAAGAAAAAAAAATTCAACAAATATATTGTTCAGATTTAGCTAGAGCATATCAAACAGCTAGAATAATTAATCATAATATGAAAGTCCCAATTGTTAAAGATCAAAGATTAAGAGAAAGAAATTATGGAACTTGGCAAACTTTGACTTGGGAACAAGTACATAATAATAATCCAAAAATAAAGCAGATATGGAAGAATTATCCATTAAAATCAAAACCTCCAAAAGGGGAATCTATAGAAGAGATAATAAATCGAGTTTTTAACTTTTTTAGTGAAATTAATACAAATATTGATAAAAATATTCTTATTATTGCACATAATACACCCCTAAGATTAATTATAGCTAAAGCTAAAAAGTTGAAAATGGAACAAATTTTTGAAATAGACCATTTATCTAATACAGAAATTATTCACTTAACATTTAGCAATCAAGAGTTGTGTATTGATGAAAATGAATATGCTAAATTAAAAAACAATCGCTTAAATTTGAATTTTCAAGACAAAATTATATAATAAAAATTTAATTGGCTGCTTCAATTTTTTTAACTATATTAATACAGCATTTTTCTATTAATTCATACATTGATTCCATATCAAAATTGAAATCTTCTCCTGGGTCTCGTATTCTTTCTTTAATGTTGCCCGCTTCACTAAGAATAAAAATTCTGTCTCGCATTTTTTCTACTTTAGTTGAAAAATAATTATATAACAAATCTCTTCTAAGAAATTGATCTATTGTAAAAATGACATCTTTTGATGACAACCATTTGCCACTAATACGTTTTGGTTCCAGATAATCTACAGATCCAAAGCCTCGTTTTTGTAAAAATCCTACTGCTGAATCAACAATTTTAGTTCCATTTCGCTTAATACCAGCATGATCCACTTGAATTGATCGAACATCGGTTTTTTTAGACCTAATTATTAAATCTCGCATG
>CAYPTZ010000643.1:0-2545 GCA_964413395.1 uncultured archaeon
TATAATCCATACTCTCCCAAAAAGAGATTATAGGTCTTTATATCTCTTATACTTGGAATATCAATAGTAATTTCTTGTAACGAGTCAGAATAATCTGGAAAATCACCTATCATAACTTCCATGTCTGTGGCAAAATGGATTTGACTCATTGGTTTAAAGCCAGTTTGAGCAATTTCATTATAGGTATCAAGGTCATGCCAATTATTACATCTTGGGATTTGCTTTAGTTTACCTGCAGAATTGAAGGAATAATCACTCAGAAATCGATTAGTGATAACCATTGGTAACAAGCTATTATAATCGACTGGTTGATTTACTTGAATCATTTCAATCTTGATATCCCAATCAAATTGTACATCAAACATAATGCGATCCAGAGATTGTGAATCGGGATGAAGAATAATAGGTATGATTAGCGATTTAAAGATATTATATAAATTATTTTCAGAATCAAATTTAGATGATATATATCCATCATGAAGAGGATATTCTGCAAAAGGTTCTTCTTCACCCTCTCTGAAATAGTATCCCGTGATACTATTAACTGTAGGGGCTTGCATATGTTTCACATCTGTTGAAACATAACCATTACTAGAGAGATGATTTTGAGTTCCAAATGGTGTTAAATAATAGCGCTCAGGATCAGTATCACTGTCAGCATAGTTGTATGAACTTTCTAAATCTAAATCCATTGAAACAAAAAGTGTTTCAAAATCTGCTAAATTAAGATCAACGCTATTATAGTAACTCCCTACCAAATCAGGAGTAATATTATATTGATATGAATTGGCATCAGAAGAGGTAAAATATTGAGTTTTTTCATCAATTCCAAAATCATTAGTAGTAATTTGAGCCATTTCATCATCATAATTAAGGTCAAATGAAGATTTTACATCGAATGTGCACTCTTTAACAAATAAATGACGGCTGTTTAAAGTATTAATGCTGTAATCAAATTTTAAGCCACTAAAACCCGAAATATCATCATAGATCTCTCCATTGATAGATTGTGGAACATAACCAGATAATCGGTCGTCGGGATTAATTAACTTGATTTCTATGAATAGGTTTCCATTTTTATTTTGTGTTGGATTAACATCATGTAAGTTTAAATATATTTCATTACCATTCGAATCAGCAATATCCCAAGGAGAATCATCCTTTCCATCTTTAAAAAGATCATACTTTACAGCAGTTCTTTGATATTGAGTTAACAATCCTTCCATTCCCTTTGACAATTCCGAACTTCTGGCATTATTCGCAGATAAAAATATCGATTCGTCGCCATTGAAGAAGTAAATCTCATAGTCTGCTAAATACATTGAAGATTCAGACCCTCGAATTGGGTCTCCCGCATTTTTATATCGAATAGTATGATGAATTTGAGATAAAGCGGCCAATTCTAAGTTTAATGAAACGACATCTGTAGTTCCAATCAATAATGGATTGAATTGAACGGGGATTTTTATAGATAATTGATCAGATTGAAAATTTCTTCCAATAGGGAGAGAATATCCATTATTATCACATATATCGTAAGCCCAAAGCATTTGTTTGTCATTTGGGTCCGGATAGAGCAATGGATTAAGGGTTCCAATAGAATCTGGAGCATTAGTATTATCATCATCCACAAAATCTGTATATTCAATTTTATGTTCCTTTAATCGCAATAAATGTTGCTGATTATAGTACCAGTTAATAGCGGAGTTAGGAAATGAGCTATATACATCAGTAAAAATTGTCTGATCGGCAATTTCATCTCCTTTCTCTAAATATCCAAATTGTGCCCCTGCAGAGAGATCAATACCCTGATTAGTGGAATATCCTTGATATAACCATCCTGCATGATTAATACCAAACCCTTCATAAGAATTTGTTTTTTGACTCGATTGAATATTAATCTGCTGCATTCCTTCAAGAAGATTTCCTTCTGGACTTAGGCCAAAATCAACTGGATCGACTACCCCTCCCGTTTCATGGAGTGTTGAAGTCCCATAACCTCCTGTAAAAGGAGATAAAAGTCGGTGAATTTCTACATCATTTGAATATATAGAAGAAGTCTGTTGAGAAGTCAAAGGAGTGTAACCAAATTTTTGGTAATCAATCCCATCAGTCCAAGCCTGATACGTTGAACTAATTAAGGGGCTTGCACTTGATTCAACTATTAAATTGTTTGCCGTATAACCAGTTGAAATTGGGTTAATTTGATATCCATTTCGTTCTTGAGAAGCCTTTATAGAGTCTAGATTAACTGAAGCAATCACTGATTCAACTCCCATTTGAGGTTGATATTCTAGAATTCCTTCAGTTTCATCATAAATAACAATAGATGATTTTTTTTCTCCCATTGAAGTTATTACTATTTGATTTTCTTGAGCTACTAACACTCGGCTAGCTTGAGAATCTAAAGCTAAATGTCCTGTTTGGATATTAAAGACTTTCTTTATTTCGGAATAGGTTCCAGTACTCACTAATCTCCATTGGGATAATTCTGTGATCCATTCTGCCCGAATGACATCCACTGAATCATCGATTGTTAATGCAA
>CAYPTZ010000643.1:2555-2784 GCA_964413395.1 uncultured archaeon
TCATATCGGAATTTAAATTATCAATACAAATGTTTTCTCTGAGTGGATAGAAAGAGGTATAGATTTCATTCCATTCTCCTGTAGTGTGATATAATACGTTATTCGTAGAAGTTGTGATAACTAAGGAAGCAATCTCATTATTTGCTGCTATAGGGCCATAACTCATCCCTATCAAAGAGCCATATTCCACTAATGAAAATGTATTTGAGAGTATTATATGATTGTCATC
>CAYPTZ010000644.1:0-2783 GCA_964413395.1 uncultured archaeon
CTAAAATCAATATGAGTAATTTTTTGGAGATTTTCAAATATTTCTGGAAGTTGTTTTAATTGATTTTCCTTCATTTCTAAAAATTCAAGATTTTTTAATACTCCAATGAAATTTGGAACATAATTGAATTTGTTCAAATTTAATGATAATTTCTTTAAATTTTGTAAATTTCCAAAAGTCTCAGGTAATAAATTAATTCTATTATCTTCAAGCCAAAATACTTCCAATAAATCCAAGGTATCAATATTGTCAGGAAGATGAGTGATATTTTTATAATATAAACCTAATTCGATAACTTTTTTTTCACTATAGATATATCCAAATAAATTCCATTTGATTTCTTTTCTAACTGGGATGGGTTTTCCTATCTGTCTTTCTATCTGAAGCATCAATTTTGCATCTGACTCTGCCAATTGAATTTGGTTATAGTATTGGAGTTTTGAGGGTGTTTTTAACCTGACATTACATCCTTCCATTTTTAATGTGTCTAGCCATTTCTGTTGATCCACAGATATTTTTAAATTTGGATTCTCATCTAAAAATATCGATTTCAAGTTAGTTAAATTAGTGATTGAGTTCGGTAATTCAATTAATTGGTTTTCAGACAAATTCAAATCTATGATCTTATTTAAAGAACCAAAATTCTCAGGTAGAGTTTTGAGTTGATTATTATTTAAATCTAAGAGATTTAAGTTATCAAGATTGGTGATAGAATCTGGTAGTATTGTCAATTCATTTGAATTTAATTTAAGAATAGTTACATTTTTCAAATTTCCTATAGAATCAGGTAGTAATTCTATTTTGTTTTGATTACAATTAAGTTCATTCAAAGATTGCAAATGACATAGTGAATCAGGTAATTTTGTGAGATAATTATTACTCATATCTATTTTATTTAATTTTTGTAATTCTTGAAATATATCCTCCATATAATTAATGTTATTGCCTTTAGCTTCAAGATTTTCCAAACTTTTTAGATTTCCAAAGAAACGAGGAATAAAAACGAGTTGATTTGAGTTGAGAGAAATTTTTTTTAATTTTGATAAGTTACCTAATGTATCTGGAATTTGTGAAATTCCATTATCTTCTAACCATAATATTTGTAATTCACTTAGTTTTTCAATGGTTTTTGGAATTACTCTTAATTTTTTGAAATAGATGCCTAATTCAATAACTTTCCGATTTTGATGAATGTATCCAAATAAATTCCAATCAATTTTCTTTTTCGGAGGAATTTCTTTACCAATTTGTTTTTCCAACTGAATCATAAAACTATAATCCGATTCATCTAATTGAATTTGATTGTAAAGTCCAAATTTAGGCATTTTCTTTAATTCATATTTCATAACCTTAATCAAAGATCATATTCATTTTGAACCTAAATTTATTCAGAATATCAAATAATAAACTAAAAATTGTTTTGTCTATGGTTATCTATGGACATAGATGAAAAAAAAAGAGATACAAATTACAATTATCTTGAAATATTACATCCCTTTGTTCCAAGAAGGTCTAACCATTTTTCAATATTCGGAGAAAATTTCTCAATTTTATTCTCATATAATGATAAATTAGTTAAAGTTGTTATTTTTGTAAGACTATTTGGAAGATTCGTTAATTCATTATGATATAAATTTAAATTTTTAAGCGTTTTTAATTTACCAATGTTTTTGGGTAATTCTGCTAATTGGTTGTATCCTAAATACAATTCTTCTAGTGATTTTAATTTTTCTATTGTTCCTGGCAGTGTTTTAAGGTGATTTATATTCACCTTTAGGGTTTTTAAAGATGATAAATTTCCAATTGCATCAGGAAGTGCTTCAATTTTATTTTCATAAATATCCAATTCAATTAAGCCCTTAAGCTTGCAAACATCTTCGCCAATATCTACAATATTATTACCACTTACATTAAGAATTTGAAGTGATTTTAATTTGATTATACTTGAAGGTAAATTTCTTATCCCATTTTTTGAAAAATTCAATGATTGAAGTGATTTTAAATTTAAAATCTTTTCTGATAATTCTTTTACATTATTTTCTGCTAAAATTACTTCTTTTAATGCATTTAATTTACTAAAACTTTCAGGGAGAGAAGATATCTGATTTTTCGCTAAATTGAAATATTCTAATGAACTTAACTTGCCGATTTCTTCAGGAAGTTTGTTTAATTGATTTTCTTCAAGATTTAAATGTTTTAAAGATTTTAAATTGCATATTGTATCAGGTAATACAGCTAATTCATTATGGTGTAAATCAAGTTGAATTAAGGTTTTTAAATTAGCCATATTTTCAGGGAGTGAAGAAATTTGATTATTACTTATATAAAGTTCCTTAAGATTTTTGATATTACTTAATGAATCTGGGATGAAATATAGATGGTTATGTTCAAAATGTAAGGTTTTTAATGATTTTAATCTTTCAATATTTTCAGGTAGAGAAGGCAATCTATTTGATGATAAATTAAGTTCTTTTAAAGCTTTCAATTTATCAATTCCTCTAGGTAATGATGAAAAATTGTTATTTGCTAAATTTAATATCTCTAGACCTTCTAAATTAAAGATATTATTAGGAAGCAATGATAAATTTGAACTGCTAAGATTTAAATTGATTACTTGATTGTTCTTAGAAATAAACCCTATTTTATCAGTATTTGATTCAATTTGAGATGAGATCTTTTTTTTCATTTGCTTTTCTAATTTCTTTAGCACTTCAACATCACGCATGATTAAGGGTATATCTCGATATTGTCCAATTTCAGTCATTTTTCATTTTCCTTCTATT
>CAYPTZ010000645.1:0-2779 GCA_964413395.1 uncultured archaeon
GAAAAATTAACTAAAAATTAGATTAACTAAAATAAATTTTTAGGATTAATCTTGTTAATAATAGTTTAGTGGATTCTAAAATTAATGTATCAAAAACTCATCATTTTGTTTTGATTAGTGTATTATTAGTAAGTATTACCCTATCTCGCATTTATTCGTATCTACTTTTCCATTTTTTAATAGAATTATCTACAATTATCATTGGATTCTCAATATTTTCATTTTTATGGATAAATAAAGATCGAATTACCCAAAATTTTTACCTTTTCATTGGAATTTCATCCTTATTTGCATCTCTTATGGATTTAATACACACTCTTACATATCAAGGGATGACTATTATTATGGTTTCTACAGACATCCCTACTCAGATATGGATTGCTGCCCGATATCTTCAATCAATTTCAATTGTATTAGGATTAATGCACCAGAAAAAGAAAATCAATCCAATATCTTTATTCTTTTCATATTTATTACTTACCATTATTATACTCTGTTCGATATTATGGTGGAAGATATTTCCTGAGTGCTTTTCAGCATATGATGGATTAACATCATTCAAAATTGTTAGTGAATATATTATTATTATAATTATTCACTGTGCACTTCTATTAATTTTAAAAAATATCACTTCATTTGATAAACAAATAAAAAGATATCTTATGCTATTTCTGACATTTTTTATTCTTGCAGAAATCTGCTTCTCTTTATATAAGACAGATATCTATGGAATTATTATCATGTTTGGGCATATTTTTCGATTTATCTCAGCGTATTTTATAATGATTATTATATTAGAAATTGGAATTAATGCACCCCAAAAAACTTTATATCGTCAACTTCAACAGAGAGAAGAAGAATTAATGCAAGCTTTGAAAGATGTGAAAATTTTACGGGGCATTTTACCCATCTGTGCATCTTGTAAACAAATTCGTGATGAGTCTGGTCATTGGCACCAAATCGACGATTATATTCATGAACAGACAGAAGTTGATTTCACTCATGGATTATGTCCTCATTGCGAAAAAAAATTCACACCAGAGTAAAAGTTAAAGTAATAAATTCAAAAAAAACCATAAAAAAAACCTATATAGATGTAATCACGAGTTTGAATAAAAATATTATTTCTCTTGTCAAATTTGACCAATATGTTTATTATTATCATATATTCCAGATATAAATGAAATAATCTTCTAAGATGACCCAAGAAGGTTTTATAATAAAATGTAATAATAATCCCTCTTAAAGAATATATTAATCAATATACTGTTTCATATGTATCTATCCCAAAGATTATATTAATATACTCCATATTCTAATTCTAGAAAATCTTATTCAGTATATTAATTTTGTTGGGAAGTAAAACTTGATAATGGTTATAATAATGACACAAATGTAAATTTGTTGGCTAGATAAAGATATATTAAAAAAAAAATCAAGTTCTATCATATTTTATGCAAATCTCACTATGATTAATGTAAAAAAGTCGATGAAATCAACATAGCTTTAATCAAATAAGTGCTTATACATGTAGAATTGACAATAATACTGCATAGAATTAACAATAATACAGCATAGATTTATCAATGCATACTTTATTATTGCAATAGACAAAATGATTTCATTAAAATTAAAAAAAAAAATAACTTTTCATTCAAAAAATTATTTGAAGAATCGTAATTGGTTTTCAAATAATTTGATAATACTTAACATTTTAGGCATTGTACTAGGAATTATCAAAATATTTCCATTGAGACCATCTCTATTTGGAAATTATATTGGAATCATTCAAATATTGTGTATTTTTTTGACCATGTCATTTATTTTATGGATTATATTAGATAGAGAACAGAAATATCCCATCGCACAAGATTTAAAGAGAAAAGGGCAATATTATTTACTTAGTTTATCATTAAGTCTATCTATTTTATTATTCACAAACCATATTCTTTCAAATAGCTATGAACCTACTTTTCCAAATTATTTTTTCATATATTTATTAAAATATAGTGGCTATTTTTTATTATATTCCGCAGGAATTGTATTTCTTGTCCATTTCAACCGATATTTAAAAAAAGTAGAACTTATCACTACAAATTCTCTCTATTTAGCAAATAATTCCCTTAAAAATTCCTCGAACAATTTAGAAAATACTATAGAAAAATCTAAAGAAAGTACCAAAGACAATGTCAAAAAAAATCTCAAATTTATACTCAAACTCATCTATGCTTTCATGGTCTCTATCATTTTCATTTATTTTTCGGTTGTCATGATTTTTGGCCGAGATTTAATGGAATATTCTGTTTTATTTGGATTAATATGCGGAATCATCGGGATAATCATTATTCCAAATTCTCTTTTCTTTAGTTTCATTATGATCTCGCAAATGTTATTCTTATCGACATTAATCCCCAAAAAATTTCCTAAACTTCAAAATATCACCATATTTTCAGGTTATTTCTTATTTTTTATTCTTTTTATGCCTATTTTTTATGCATCAAATACGATTAACTATGGAATGATAGAATTTTCAGAGACATTTGAT
Organism: uncultured archaeon; assembly: GCA_964413395.1. Lineage (GTDB taxonomy): Archaea > Asgardarchaeota > Lokiarchaeia > Sigyniarchaeales > Promethearchaeaceae > Lokiarchaeum. The sequence goes on from CAYPTZ010000645.1 coordinate 2,546, forward strand.
GCTAATTGGAGTTCAAAAATACCAGAGACCATCGAAGATGAATTTTTTTTAGAGGTTCCCTTTGATTTATCCGCTTACATGTTGGGAATTCCTGTAAATCCTTGTAAAACAGTTCAAGATGTACTTTATTATCAAGATGAGAGTATTCAATTATATTTTGATGCATTTCTTCCCTCAATAAATAGCGATCAACTTCCAGGACAAAATTCAACTCTTATTCGTGTTCATGGAGGA
>CAYPTZ010000646.1:0-2772 GCA_964413395.1 uncultured archaeon
TTTCCCAAACAAATGTCGAGGGTTTATATGCTGCTGGAGATGTGACTGACATTCGTGAAAAACAGGTGGTTAATGCTTGTGCTCAGGCAACTAGCGCTGCTTATTCTATTCGAGAGTATTTAGGTGATTAGAATTACTCCTAAAAATTCAGGATACCTTTCATTTTTTTAAATTTAGTTGTATATAGATTTATATTTCTCAACAATTGACTATATTTTAGAGTATTTAGAGGGAATAAAAGTGAAAAATTTACATTATAGAGATATGAAAGGTTCATCCAAAAAATTATCTCCAATGGGAATGGGCACATGGGCTATTGGAGGTCCATTTTATGGTCCAGATGGGAAAAATCATGGTTGGGGTCAAGTGAGTGATGAAGAATCAATCAAATCACTCAAGAGAGCTTATGAATTAGGGATAAATGTATTTGATTGTGCTGATCTTTATGGTGTAGGTCATAGTGAAACACTCCTTGGAGAAGCATTTGAAGGAAATGAAGATTTATTTTTAATTTCCAAATTTGGAAATAAATTTGATATAAAAACAAAAAAGGAAATGGGTCAAACTGCAAATCCAGAATATATTAGAACCGCTATTGAAGCTACGCTGAAGCGAATGAAAAGAGATTATTTAGATCTTTACTTACTTCATATATGGGATTATGACCCTCAAAAAATTGGACCTGTATTATCGACCTTAGAATCTTTGGTTGAAGAAGATAAAATCAAAGCCTTTGGATGGAGTACAGATTCAACAAGTCGTGTTGTATCAATGCTAAATTCTCCTCATTTTTCTGCAGTTGAGCATGAACTAAGTATCCTTGCAAATACATCAGAAATTATTGATATTATTGAAAAAAATGATTTAATAGGTTTTAATCGGACTCCCTTAGCAATGGGATTTTTAACGGGAAAATATACTAAAAATTCTTTTATAGATAAAAATGATATTCGAGGTGCCGGGGTAGATTGGATTCGTTATTTTAAAGATGGAAAACCTAATCCTGAGTTTTTGCTAAAATTGGAAAAAGTCCGCTCAATTTTAACCAGTGAAGGCCGAACTCTCGTGCAAGGTGCATTGGCTTGGATCTGGGCAAGAAGCGATAAAATGATTCCTGTGCCTGGATTTAAAACTATCACGCAAATTGAAGAAAATATTCAAGCAATGGATTTTGGACCATTATCCACAAATCAAATGCAAGAAATTGATGAAATTCTCGGTTCAAGAAAAATGATTTTTGAGTAATTTCTTTTTTTCAAATTATCTAATTTTAAAAAAATAAAAAATAAATGTTCGTGAATCTAGTCAAAAAAGTAATCGAATATTATATCATAATCCAGTTGATGTAAAAATTCTATCTTTAGATTTTCCCGTTATATTTTATAAAGAGATTGAAGGAATGTATCTTTTATTTCTAAATTACAAATCGAATTTACTCAATTTTATTTTTTTGAACGTAAAGTTGTTTTAGGTTCATTTATGAGAAATGGCTAAACCGCTATTGTTGTATTGTTAACAAATCAAAAATGTATGGGATATGAAATTTATGAGGTATATTTGAATTTTGCTCAAGATAGAATAAATACAAAACATAATGATAAAATTATGATAACAAATTAGAATTTTTAAAGACCATTTAAATCACTCGGAGGCTATATAGGTTCAATAAAATCGATTATTTTTTTTAAAGGAAAACATTATCACAAGATTTAAATAACTAATTTTTCATTTATTTACTATGAAAAATAACTTCGAATTGTTTACTCAAGAATTTCAAAGAAGACCTAATCATTATCTTTTGAATTTTCTCACTTTTTTTACCATAATTTCATCATTATCCCTAATTATAAATAATCTAACAAGCGAATATCATATAGTCGGGTCTTTTGCATCCATTATTTTTAATTCAGATATTGGATGGATTGCTTTTATTCCAGGTGTATTACTTTTTTCCGTTTTATTATATTTCTTAACTGATTTTTCCGAAAATTCAAAAATATCGGGAAAGACTGATCTAGCAATATCACTAAAGCTCATTATAATTTCATTTTTTACCCTTTTTGTGCCATTATATATTGAATTCAACGAGGGAAACCAATATCTTTACATTAAATTCCTTTCATCCTTTCTGTTAATTATGTATGAAATTTCTATTAATTCTCAGAATTCAAATCATAAACATATTATCAATAATTCTGATGAAAAAGAATCATTAAATGGTTTAAGTGGATTTTATTGGTTATTCTGGCTTCCCTACCTTATTTTTCCCATATTAACAAAAAATAAATCTAATAAAACAAGTCAATTCCTATTTGCTGGTGCTTATTTTTGTTATATTTTTATAATGATAGTTAAAAAATTTCCAAAAATTATTCCTGATTTTGAAATAGCGAAATATTTTATCTCAATTATTGGTATATCATTAGTTTTTACCTTTCAATTTTACTTTTTTGTAGTTTTTTTTTCAATGCAATTTACTATCCTTCCATATATCTATTCTGGGACTAATTTGTATTATTTATTATTGATACTATCTCTATTTTCTAATTTTCATATTATTAGAGAGATAGTGAAAAAAAACAATAGCGAAATAGAAAATATGAAGTTCATTGATAATATAAAAATCAAATTGGATGATAATATCAGTAAAATAGCAAAAGATGAAAAAATTAAATCACTAAAATGTTCAAATTGCGAATTTGATATAGTAGAATACCAAGATCGAGAAAAAAATTATGAAAAAATAGATTTTTGTCCTGCTTGTGGTTCAAA
>CAYPTZ010000647.1:0-2769 GCA_964413395.1 uncultured archaeon
GTATTTACGAAAAATTGGTTTATTTTCATATTATATGAATTACTGTTTGGAATTCCGTTGATAATTTTAATGCATAAAACGTTTATTAAAAATCCGCAGAGAAAACAAACGGCCATCCAAAAATTAAACGCATTTAAAAAAGAAGTGGATTTAGATCCAATTTATAATCGGAAAGCCTCACCAAATGCACCTGATGCGCATTCACAATTGAGATATCAAGATATGATAACGAAGAAAAGAAACTTGTATTGCCATCAATGTGGGATGAAATTAAATCAAATGGTGGATTTCTGCCCAAAATGTGGAGATTCCACTGCCGATGAATTAAAGTCGTAAACGTTATTTTTTTTTATTTTTATGGGTCATTTTTGAAAATTTCTGCATATTTTTCTCTTTTTTCTCGTTCTCTAATCTTATCGATCTCCATGCAATGTCTTTTTTCTTCAATACGAGCATCTAACCAATCAGTAAACGATGCATAACTTTGTGAGATTTCGTCATTTAACCAGCGATAGATGGGAGGATTTTCTTTTCCCGGTTCAAGTAAAAAATAAAAATAGCACATACCTTGGGATTCAGCAATGAAAAAAGTATTAGCTGGAATATCATTGTCATAACCATCTTCTTCAAGCATCGCCATAAAACCTTCTTTCATATTGATAAGATATTCATAAGAAAGAAAGCCATCATGAGTTAAATATTCGGTATTTTTTCCCAAATATTTCAAAAAAGCACGAAAGGCTTGAGGTAAGGTCACATGATAGTGAGCTTCTAATCGGAGAAGTTCGGCTTCACTACATCCTCTGATTTGTTCCCGCTGGACTATCTTATATGTTAATATTTTTCCAATCATTTGCTTCATAATGTCTTCATACATGTTCTTTTCCATCCAGATTAATATTGATTATTTTACTTTTTATTTCAAGATTTGGTATTTACATACATAAATGATACAAGATTTGTGAAAAATGGTCAATTTTTTACTTCATTGAGCTATAATTTTTGAAGGGAGATCGCAAATTGGGCAGAGAATGATGCAACTACTGAATCACGCGAATATTATATTCCCAAGGTATTTGAGTGTTACTCGCTTCATCTCCTGAAGTAGGAACTGCCTAACACACACCCCTATCTATACAGCTAATGTAAACAAGATAGTAAAAGATATCTAATGCTTTTTTAGTTAGGATTTTTTTTTTTTTTAGGTTTTTGGAGATATGGAATGAAAAAAATGCAACATTTAAATTGCAGTATTGTTAAATACACATTGTAGAATTAACAAATTTTAAACCTAAAAGTGAAAAAAAATGGATACATATCAAAGAGATAGGAACTGGAAAATAGTGCATTGGGTATTTTTAGCAACCCAAATCATAACCTATGTACTACTAATAGCATATTTAGCCTTCGATTAGATTGGATCAGTGTCAAATCTATTTATCGTTGTAATATGCTATGCAATATTGAATGGATTAGTAGCAGCATCTTTATTGTTTGAACCAAAAGTCCAAATAAAAGGAAAATCTCATTACTTTCAAATAATAATTGCGATTGCTATTCCAATTTTAGCCATAATATTTATCATCATCATAATGATTTCATCATTTTAAGAAATTTTCAATAAACCGATTTTTTTCCTTGAGCTATATGTCATTTTCAAAGACTTAAAGTATAAAAATTGATTATTTACTTTATGCCAGAAAAAGGATCTGCTGAATTTCATTCGGATATCTCACAAGATTATGATCAATTATATACCAATGCATATTGGAATATTTGCGGAGAAGTCGAAAAAAGCATTTTTAATCAATTTTTACCCAAAACGAAGGGAGTTATTTTAGATGCTGGAGGCGGAACTGGAGAATTTTCAATTCAATATGCACAATTAGGTCATGATGTGGTGCTAACCGATATTTCTTCAGGAATGCTCAAACAAGCCGAGAAAAAGATTGAGAAACTTAACTTAAAAAAAAAAATTCAAGTAATGCATCAAGATATCACCAGTATGAAAGACCTTAAATCAAATTCCTTTGATTTTGTAATCTCTTTAGGGGATCCTGTGTCCTTTTGTGGAGATGAAAAAAAAGCAATTTATGAATTAGCTCGAGTAGCAAAACCAGAGGCTTATATCTGCATAACGATTGATTCCTATTTTCATACAATGTTAGAACTACTAAAAGAAAAGAAATTTGAAGAATTAGACCAACTCCAAAAAACAAAAAAGACTAAATTCCCCTTTGAATTCTTCCAACATAATTTCCAAGTACAGGAATTAAAGGAATTATTCAAAGAAGCGAATTTAAAGGTAATTAAAATTTTTGGGATAGGCAATTTGATTAATAAGTTAGAGAACAAAGATTTTGAAGCTTTAGTAAAAAGTGAAGAAGGATACAAAAAATTATTACATCTAGAATTACAATATTGTGAAGAACGATCAATTATAGGCTTCGCTCACCATCTTGGATTTGTAGGAAAGAAGCGGTAAATTATTACTTGAATTTATTAACTTCAATCCATACAATAAAAAACCCAGAGGAAACGAGAAAAGAGGTTCATGAAATTTGGCGGAGAAATTTGTGAGGGATATTTATTAACATGGATGAGTATGGAAAGGTTACTTGAAATCCAAAATATGAGAAAGGAAAAAAAGACAAAAAACCGAGATCAAAGTGAGGAAATGAGAACGCATGAAAAAACAAACGGGAATTTTTCTAGCGAGTGTAATTGGAAAAAGAGATTACTATCAAGTGTTTCAAGATGATTCCATGT
>CAYPTZ010000648.1:0-2764 GCA_964413395.1 uncultured archaeon
ATTAAAGTACGTATTATAAGGCTTAAATAATTTTTTAAAGTTAGAAAAATAAAAAAAAAAATTGATATTTTATTGATAAATCTTAGGTTTCGGAAACAATTTATCATAGAAATGCTTGAGAATAAAAGTAGTAATAATTTCTCCAGAACCAATTATTATTGCAATATTAGCGATATTTTGATCTTCTGCATCTATGAAAAGGACGAGGGCTGTTAAAATTGCCAAAAATATCACTAAATCTATTATGATAATTAAAATCCATTTATAGGCCTTATGCTCAATATTTACTTCATCAATGACATACTTATATTTCAGCTTACCAAACATCGCTACTTTTATTTCAAGCACTAATATTCCTGCTAGTGTCCCTAAAGGTAATAATACTATCGTTAGGGTAAAAATCTCCCAAAATTGAGGATGATTCATCAATAAAAGTGGAGTTACCATACTTGATAATGGCAAAATTAAATATAGCCATTTTATTTTTGCATTAACTTGATCTCTTACCAGAATTGGTAATGTAGAGATAATAGTGGCTCCACTACTTTCAATTCCCAATATTGCCCATACGATCAATGTTGATATCATAATTGAATATATTAAATTAATAGAAAATATCATCATTATAATATCAACAGTTTCATCTTGTGGCATTATAGAATTCATAATAGGACTTACTATTTGTAATAAAAATGGCATCATTACCATCATAAACATTTGAATATCTCGAGAAGCCATATGTTTATCTTTTTTAAAGAAGGCATTTTGTGGGGTGTCAATTATAATTTTAACATCTTCTAAGGTAGTTTTTTGTCTTTTTTCATCAAAATCTACTTTACTATCAAAAATTGATTCTGAGAGGTTTCTTTTTGCTTTTTTATAAGACTTTTGGATTAATATCAATAACAATATGGTGCCTATTACACTCATGTAAATTATATTTTTGTTGGGGGTGGATACTCCTAAATAAAGAGGCATCAACAAATAAAGTGGAGCAAAGGGAAAGGGAATTATAGGAAAGATATAATTTAAATTTGTTATTGTATCAGCACTTATTTTCTCAAACTCAAATAGTCCATCAACATAGCGAAATCCTAATTGCATAAACAATGATATACCCAATAATATTACTACCCATAAACCCATTACGAGCATTCTGATACGATTATTTTTTGTTGAATTTGGGTCATTTAAGTCCATGATTTTATGCATTTTTTTACCTAAAATTATTAATATACATAATGAAAATATGACAGATAAAATTGAAATTAATGCACTTAATGCAACGATTATAAGACTAGAGTTTTCCCGAAAAATCATATATATTGGAAATATTAAACTATTAATTAGAATTTGAAGATCATATCCCCTTATGAAAGTAAAGATGTTAATTTTTTCAATTTCACGCCTTGTTAGTGGTAAGGTTATTAACCATTTCATTTGTTCTCCAGATAATAAACTAGATGAGAAAAATAAACCATATACAACAATAAAAATAAATTGCATCAAGAAAAAGGATGCCAGTATTAGAGATCCAGTAAAAAGCAAATATGATTGTGATAAATTTCCTATTTTTAGAGCTTTATCAATAGAATTCAATCCAATTATTGGAAATAGGAGTAACATAACAGATATAAATGCCATTGCTACCTTCATAACAATATTTTGAATTTTCATATAACGACGGTTTTTTTTCATCTTTTCTAATATTTTTTCTTGACTAGAACCTGCCATATCCATTTGACTTTGAGCAAAAGTTTCTTGAAAAACGTATTTGCTGATTTTAAAAAGTTGTGAATTTTCCATTTTAATGATGTTCTCCATTAATTGGTGTTATTTTTACCATTCTTTTGATTTTTCAGTGTTGTTCGCAATTTTTCTACTATGTCATGTATTTCTTCATCTTGTTCTGTCAATTTTAAAAATATATCTTCTAAATCGTAATCTGGACCCAATTTTTGAGCTTTTTCACGTAGTTCATCAATAGTACCTTCTGCTACCATTTTACCTTCATTGATAATTCCAATTCTATCACATAAATCTTCAGCTACTTCCATAATATGTGTTGAAAATAATACTGCACCTCCTTGTTGAGTGTGCAATTCAAGTATTTCTTTAACTACTTTGACTGATTTTGCATCTAAGCCCGCTAATGGTTCATCCATAATGAGTATTTCTGGATTGTGGAGAATTGCTGCAATTATTTGGACTTTTTGTTTGTTACCTCGGGATAAAGTTGAAATTGTTCTATCATAATATTCAATTGCCTCTAAACTATCTAAATATTGTTTCAATCTTTCAGTTGTTTCATCTGCAGTTAGTTGTCGGATTGAACTGGTGAAATTAAATAATTCTTTCGGAGTTAAATATTTATAAATAAGAGGTTCTTCTGAAACATACCCTATCCTTTTTTTAACAGGAATTTCGTCTTTTTCTGGATTTAGTCCAAAAACTTCAACATAACCTTTATTAGGTTCGAGTAAACCCAGTATTACTTTAATCGTGGTAGTTTTTCCGGCTCCATTTGGACCTAGTAGTCCATAAATTTCACCTTTATTGATCTTAAATGAAAGATCATCAACAGCTTGGACATTTTCAAAAGATTTTGAAAGATGTTCGACATTAATTAAGATATTTGAATCTGTAGACATAATTTTCCCCAATTTTTAATTAGCAATAAAATTTAGATATAGTAAATATTTGAAATAATATTTTTGAATTATTTTTATTTTTATAATAATCCTTTTATTAATTATGTATCTTA
>CAYPTZ010000649.1:0-2762 GCA_964413395.1 uncultured archaeon
ATGTATTTAACCAGCTTCTAGGAGATTGGAATGTCTCCAGTGTGACGGATATGAGCAGTATGTTCTCTGGAATTATATTATCTAAAACAAATTATGATAACATGTTAATGGGCTGGTCACAATTGCCATTACAAAATGGAGTATCTTTTAATGGAGGAAACTCCATATGTGGCGAGAATGGTGCAACTGCCAAACAATATATCATTAATACCTTTAATTGGAATATTCAAGATGGGGAACAAACGCCAAATCCTCCTATTTTAAATGTAATGTCAAACCCATTGTCATATCCATTACAGACAGACACAATTTCATTATCATGGAATTTTGTTGAACTTGCCACATCCTATAAAATTTATCGAGCTACTTCAGAAATCACCGATGTGACAGATATGACCCCTATTGCAATAGTTACGGATACAAATTATTCAGATACTGGACTTTCAGATGGTACCTACTATTATGTTATTGTCGCCTCAAATGACTATGGCGATTCTGAAATTTCTAATTGCATAAATGTTTCAATAGAACCTCTTCAAGGCATTTCTGGATTTACTTTCGAATTTTTAATATTAAACATCTCCATTGTGTTTATGATTTTAGTAAAAATGAAAAGAAAAATCCACTATAATTTCAAATTGGTCAAATTGTAAATGTCATTTTTTTTATTTTTACTTTTTTTCCCAATCCTTACTAGAAAATTTTATTTCTCTCGATTCTCTTTTCTTAGTATTCAACTTTGTAATAATATTGGATGATTTGAAAATGAAATTATGGTTATTAGAAATTCTCGCATGTCCCATTGATAAAGCCTTTCCATTAAAAATGACGATTCTAAATTGGCAAAATGAAGCAAATGATATTGATATTATTAAAGATCTAATTGAACGTTATCAAAATGGAGAAGTATTGGAAAAAAATATGCAAACTCCTTTAAAAATTGATAGTACTGATGAAAAAAACCTTTTAATTAACGATCTTCTCATTTTAAAACCTACGGAATTCTCTCAATATCTTTCTGAATTATTAGAAAAGATCAAAGAATTAGACTTTGTCCAGGATAAATCCAAATATGCAGGAACAAAAGCTTTAGAGTTAATTAGCAATCAAGTGAGACAAAAGTTAGGTTCTGTTTTAGATACATTAACCAGCGAAGAAACAAAAATTGAAGAACAGCAAATTCTTCTAAAAGAAATCACTCTTGAATTGGAATTTCTAAATATATTTATATATAAATTAGAAATTGAGGATGCTGTGATTGAATGTCCACAATGCCAAAGGTGGTATCCAGTTTTTGAAACTATCCCTCAAATGTTACCCGACAATGTACGAGATATAGAAAAAGATCAAAATTTTATCAACGATTGGAAAGATAAATATAATTTTCCTAAAAGAAAAGAAGAGTAAACATCATCAAAATTTTTTATAAATTTCTTATACCATCTATATTATTTTCATTTTTATTATCTGAAGTCAAATTTTTCAATTGGGTTAAGGTTGGGAGAATAAAGTGGAAGAAATATCAATTCTAATCGATAGAATTACATTCAATGAAAGATTATCAAATTCCATATCAAATAATAAATAATCCAGAAGCTATGGTTCAATATTTAAAATCAGGTTTATTAGTCATCAAAAAAAGGGGACAAATCAGTGATATAGTATATCTAAAATTTTTAAATTCTGCTGATTTAACCCTTAATTCGTTTTTAGACAGCAGAGAATAGCAAAAGCATATAAGTCGATGGATGAATGATGTGTATTTAATTATGAGAAATTTAATGTATTTAGGAACTGCATCAACCTGTCTTGCTACTAATCAAAAAATTCGATCAAAACCAATATCAAATTCGATTCATGATTATATACAGTTAAATAAAAATACGAACGAGATAAATTTATGGCGTAATATCAATTTAATAATGAAATCTGGTCTTGAATTGGAATATTACGGATTAACTTCAATTGAAGAATTTATTGATATTATTTTTTCTGAAAAAATGTTAGAATCAAAACATGAAGATCTAGATGGTCAAATTATATCTCTCAAAGATTGGCTCTTGAAAAAACCGATTGGGAGTAATGATTATCAGTCTAACTTTTTACGAATATCAGATTTTAGTATTTCATGGAGAAGTAACACATTGTCAAGTGAAGAAAAAGCTTTGATTAAGAAATGGTTCGCTAATGATGAATCAGAAACTGGATCAACAACCTTAGAAGGTCTAAGAAATTTAATTTCTGAAAATAGATTTCAATTAATCCGGTTTCAAAATATTTTTGATGCATTTCAACAGATATTAAAATTAGGCTCAAAAGAGGCAATCGGGTCTGTATTAAAAAATATAAAAAAGAATAGAGTAGAAGAATCGATTTATCCAAAAATCGGTTCAGGAAGAAATGAATATAAATTTGCGGCAAATTTTATTAATGACTTTTTCAAACTTTGGAAAGGAGTTGATCATAATATAATTCAAAAATCGAATATAAGGAAAAATGGAGAGCGATATGAGTTATTTTCCTTAAACTTAAATGGATTTGCCTCACCAACCGAAGCTCAATTTATCGCGATTGATTCTATCATTCAATTTTTCATTAATAATTTATTTAATGGTGATCTCGCAGAATTTAATAGGTGGAATATCTATGCATCTCAATCTTTTTATCGAGGTGAATTAAATATAAGATACTCTGGTGAATTTAAAAACCACCATCAATTATTAGAAGAAATAGGAACAAAATTGACAAAAAAGGAATTACTC
>CAYPTZ010000650.1:0-2758 GCA_964413395.1 uncultured archaeon
AAGCACGGTTCTGTGAGAGGTTTAGGGGTGAGATTCCCCTTTACCTACTCGACTACATCTTAACATATTTGACTAAAGTTATTTTTTAATGTCACATTTTCTACTTTTCAATCTGCACGGACATTGCCACGGAGTACAAATCTATTTTGTTTTTTGTGCGTTGGACAACAAGCCTTTTAGGCTGCCTGGGTTGACTTTTGTAAGCTCTTTGGCAAGCTTTTGGATGTGTGTTTGCTTTGTGGGGCTTGCCAATGTGCTTAAAAATTAGGTCGATATTAAGTCTGCTAATTCTTTAAAACTGGAGATTCCTTGAACATCATTCGTATTTACCCAATCAATTCCATTAAGTGGTACGTAATAGCTTATGCCGGTTTTAAAATGATATTCATCCCTAATGTTTTTATTAATGTGCATCTTCCATTCCATTGGCAGATTTTGAGTTCTTAAGATTTCTTGCAAATCGTTAGATAAGGAATTAATAGAATTTGGTTTTATAACTAAGAACAAAATTCCAAAAATGATATTTTTTGCTACTTGGAGATATCCAATTAATTGGGAATAATCTGCTAAGCTCAGTTGATTCAAATATTTAACCTCAAGTAAGATATATACAAGTTCAATTTTATTTGGAATTTTAATTCCAAAAAGTATATCAAGTTTCAATTTGGGAATATATACACTAGAACTTTTAGATTGAATTCCTGCCTTAGATTCAATCTCATCAATCATTTGTGGAAGCAGCTTATTAAATGAAAAAAAAATTTTTGAATTTTTTGGTAGATATGATTCAAGGTATTTTGAAAATCCATTACATATTTCAGGATAAAAATCAATTTCTTTCATTTGTTACTTAAGTATGTTTATGTCTAATTGATTTTGAAAAATTCTATTTCGAATTAATTTCTGATTAAGATTACTTTCTAGTGCTGAAAGAATTGCTGCCCGATTATTTTTTTCGTTTATTAAAACTATTGGTTTACAATCATCACTTGAGGATCCAATTATCTTAATCTTTTGTTGTCTATTTTTTTGAATAATATCTTTCATAGGCCCAATATGTCTTTTGCCATTTAGTTTTGGTGAAAACAAATAAGCAATTGATTGTTCCAGTTCTTCATATTTTCTAAGTTTTTTATCAGATAAAGTATCTGAAACAGATTTTTCAATTTCAATCACAGCATCTTTCAAGAAATATTCATCCTTTAATTTCATAAATGAAATCAATATATCCTCTTTATGACCCTTTTCAAGGCGCGGTAATATAAAAATATAATCTGTAAAGTTCTCTGTCAACTTTCTAATCTCTTCAAGAGGAGCATAAGGACATCCAAACTTAGCACAAAAATGAAAGTAATGAAAAAATAATCTTTTTCTAACTTCTTGGGGAAGAGATGATGAATTAATATCCTTGTGAACACATACAGGGCTCGGTTTTCGAATTTTTCTACTTATACATGGTTCTTGTTCAGATTTTACCTGTAATCTTTCAATAGTCTCTAAGTCTATTGATTTTGCCCGTAGAGCAAACGAATGTTTAGCAATAAATGATTTAACTAAGAATCTTATCTTGAATCCTTTTTTCCATCCTTTATAATTTGGATCAGATGCTGAATGTTGGCACGGATGATTATATAATATTTGATCAGTAGTTGAACCTAATTTTGTTATCCAAGAGCAGAACTGAACAACGAATTTGAAGTTTTTTGTACTACCTGGAATTTCCAATGAAACAACTGGAGCTTCACTAGTAAACCTTCTATGAGAAAGGGTTAAACTAGCGCGAGCATCAAATATACCTGTTAAAAAGCTTTCAATAGATATACCATTAAGTTTTTTCTTAGCTATTTCAAGATCTACAGTATTTAATAAGAATCCCTTTGTTGGTAAACCAAGTTCGGATAATGTCGCAACTATTGGCTCAATATTTTCATTGCCAATTGGGATTATCGACCACTCATTATTACCAATTTCATAAGTGACAGAAATGTTAAAACTATTTTGAAATTTGCTGCAAATCCGAGTAAGGATGTCAGCTGCAATTTTATTCATATTATGAGGATCGGCTCCCCATTTCTTAAATGGGAGCTTAATAAGAAATGTGCTGCCAGATATAGTACCTCCGCCAACAATAAGACCAATAAGATATGCCTTATCGTGATCAATCATTTCTTTACTCCTAAAAATTTCTCAATAGATTTAGCAAATACCCAACCTAGAATTGGTGGAACCGCATTCCCAATCACCTTGTATGCATTTGAAATCGATGTATATGGAAATATAAAATCATCTGGAAAAGATTGAATGCGTGCAATTTCTCTTATTGAAAACCTCCTGTTCTCAAATGGATGTGTGATACCACAATTTTCTGGTTGTGCTGAAGCAGTGATGGTCCCATTTATTTCTCCTAGAGCAAACCTACGATAAAAATTAGGGGCTCTATACTTTTTTGGATTATCCCAAATTTTTCTAAATCTTGGAGTCATATCGTCATAACTCATATTTTTCCATGAGCGGCCCTGAGATATGGTTGGGGATATTTCTTTAAGGGGTATTTTTTTCTTAAATTTTTCAAGATTCTCTTTACCATCTTCACATAAACCAATACTCTCAATCATTTTTTGACCAGAAGGTGAGTATTTCCAATACTCATTTTTATGAGAACAATTCTCAGGAATATCACAAAGTATCGATCCGAGATATAATTCATATGGTGAGTGCTTCCGATTTGGCAAGCTATATTCTTCAACAATTTCATCAA
>CAYPTZ010000651.1:0-2754 GCA_964413395.1 uncultured archaeon
ACGGGATGACTTCTCCGGCTATAAAAACTCAAAAAAATATTGTTAATCTTTCAAATTTATTGATTAATTTGGTAAAGATTTTTTTCCACTTATCTCTAAAATATCTATTTTACCTACAATAACTGAATCGATGTTAGATTTTAATGTATTAGGGTCTTTAGGAAGAATGGGTTTTATGGGATAATTTTTAAATAAAGATATCAGTGCTTGCTTTTTTTCTTGAAATTCAGTTAATATAGTAAAATGTCCTTTGATTTGGACAGATTTATAATAATACCCTGCTTTACACCAATTTTTTTCTGAAAGACCTAAATCTTCAATAATTTGTCCCCAGACTATTGGATTAGAATGTAGATAATCCAATTTTTTCCCCTTTTTTGCACAATGTATATAAAAACAATTTTTTTCTTTATCAAAACCATAATTCAAAGTGACGATATATGGTAAATTTTCTTTACTTAAAGCTAGTGTTAAAAATGAGTGTTGTTCGATGATTTGATGAATTTCTACCATATCTGAAATTTCTTTATCTTTACGTCTGACTTGATATTTTTTTTCCATTATAAAAGTTAAAGTAAAAAAGGTTTTTTAAATTTTTTATGAATAATTTAAGTCAAATTATATTGATTGTCAAATTAATATGATGATTGGGTAGTTTTAGCATTAATTTTAATTTTAAAGAAAATCTTGATAACTAATCATGAGGTTTTGGCCATTCATGTGAACAGACCCCACATTGTATTTTTTTTGGAAAAACGGGGCTACCTTGCATTGAATAGTATAAAGCTCTTTGATCTTTGTCATCAAGTTCTTTCAATTTTCTTCTATCTTCGTTTCCGCACTTAGGACACTTAAACACTCGTGACATACTTAATATAAGGATCTTCCACCTTAATTTCTATTCATAAAAACTAATTTTTAAATAAATCTTATATTTGTTTTACAATTCATTCCCTTAGAAATCTAGAAGAAATTTAAAGGGAAAAATCTAATATAAAATGTATAAACCAAATATTAATAGTATAAATCAAATTAATGAAGAAGAATTATAAATGGTAAAAAAAAAAAAAACTACTAAAGCACATTGGAAAAATATTGCTAGAGATTCAAAGGGTAGATGGGTAAAACAAAAAAATCCCAAAACTGTTAAAGAAATACAGACTGTAAGACAAACAAAGAAGAAGATCGAATCAATTCTAGATGATATTGAAAAGAAATATGAGAAATATTGCCCACGATGTGCTGGTGATTTACAAAATCATAAAATTCGGTCAGGACCTGATAAACTAATAAGCGTTAGAAGGTGCTTAATCTGTAATTTTTGGTTACCTTTTAAAGAATCTTAATATTTATTCCTTAATATGAAATTTGCTTATATTTGGATGATTTAATCCTTTTTCAATAAATTTTATTCCTCTTTCGGTATATTTCAAAGCAGAATTTATCATATTTTGAAAATGAATAGGATCAATTTTCTTTTTAAATAATGCAGGTTGTCCCACGACTAATGAAAAATCTGCAATAAAATCTCGTGCTACTGCTCCAGCTCCAACAACAACACCTTTACCTATAATACAATCTTGTAAAACTACTGAATTAATACCTATTAACGTTCCAGAATTAATTTGGCAGGGTCCATGGATCATGGCTTGATGTCCTACAATGATATGATCTTTAATGACACATTCAGTATTTGGTTCGGTATGGATTACAACATTTTCTTGAATTGATGAATTTTTTCCTATGATGATTTTCCCCTCATCTCCTCGAATTACTGCACCATACCATATATTTACTCCTGATTCAATATGAACATCTCCAATAATTACTGCAGTTTCAGCAATAAACGTATTAATCGATATTTTAGGCGTTTTTCCTGTGATGGGGGATGATATAATCATAAATTTGTAAAGAACATATGAGATAAAAAATTTTATTATAAAAAATTTTTAACTCCAATCAAAATAAATCCAGACAGACTATTATAATTATAAATAATTCAACATTATTGTATTTTGAATATCGCCAATAGATATTAAAGATTTAAAATACTTAATGGGAATAGATAACACAAAACAAATATTGTGAATTTAATAATGGCTAAGAAAATATTATGGAAAGGTGAGAAATTAATATTAGTTAAACGTCTGTTTCATGAAAATGGCAATTTATCTGTATTTCTTCTTGATGAGACGAAATTTCCTCAAATAAAACTTAGTCTAAATTCATCAAAAATATCTCTAAATTATAATGAAATTTTAGTTAATGATATTGGAAAAAATAAAGGGATCAAAGACGTACTCATTAAAGCGGGTTATTTACTCCCAACTGGTAAATGGACAGATTATAAAAGCAATTTAGTTGAAATCTGTAAAATTTTATAAATAAGAAAAAGAGGGAGTTATATTTACAAAAATAATGAAATTTATTTGAACACAATAAATTGGGAAGCACGAATGGCTCGCGAAATACCTCTTCTTCAAGAAATTATTACATCTATTATAGATAGTAATAGATATAAGAACAACACAAATGATCTCAATATATTAGATCTTGGATGTGGTCCAGGTAAACATATACAGGAATTATCATCTCTCTTTCCTGATATTTCATTTCTTGGAATAGATATTGATCCCGAAATGATTAAATCTGCTCTTGATAAGAATAAAAATAATTTAAGGGTTGATTTTGCTATAGGTGATATTTTTAATAGAGATTTTTCACTTTTGTCGATTTGACTATATTTTAATCAAC
>CAYPTZ010000652.1:0-2752 GCA_964413395.1 uncultured archaeon
CATTTGCATATTTTTCTATTTTAGTTTTTCTAACATAATCTAAAGGCTTTTTTTCATGCAATGATTAAGCCTTAAGATCTGGTTTTAAATGAGCATTTATATGGTTTAAATTTAAAGTATTGGAATAAAAATTACAATAGTACTAAATTATTTATTAGAAAAAGTATAAAAAATATCAAATTGTTTGAATATTGTCTGGTAAATACTTACCACAAGAATTCTGAGACATATTCAAACATTTCCTTAATCATTTCACCAGATTTTGCAGAAGTCTTAAAAACTTCAACTTTGTATCTTTTTTTTAGGGAATCAGCTATCTCGTTTATAAGGGTTTCATCAACTAAATCAATTTTATTCAAAACGAGAATATAAGGAACATCCTCTCCTGAATGTTTTTTAAGATCTTCAATCCAAGGAATGATATATTCATCCCCATTACGTCTTATATCTACAACAACTATAACGAAATTTGCATATGATAAATATTGAGCACGCATAATTTGAAAATTCTTTTGAGAAGCTAAATCCCAAATTTGAGTAGTTAATTTATTAGCAGTTCCTTCAACTTCTTTTTTAAAATCTACTTCATAAAAATCTACTCCTAATGTAACTAAATATGAATTGGAGAAGGTACCTTTTGTATAACGAACAATAATTGAAGTTTTTCCTGTTCCATCTGCACCAATTAAACAAACTTTTCGCTGAATATTCATTTACATTATTTCTCCTTATCATTTACTATACAATAGGTAATAGTTCTATTTGTGGATATCCTTTATCGTAATGAGACCTCATAGCATATAAACATGAGCTTCGAGGCTTTATGGCGTATAGCAACACAGTTCCATGTTTTTCAATTATTTTAATGTGAGTAGAAGCAACATATGAAAGGTTAACCGTTAATGCACCTAATTCTTGAGATAATTTTGATTCAATACTTGATGATGAATTAATTATTCCTAATTCAATTACATTTGAATTTCGAATTAATTTTAGATGTTCCTCAAATTTGCACATTGCATTATTAAAGTTGACCATAAATTGAATGGAATCATAAGAAATTCCCGCAAAGACAGGTTGGAATTTTGTTGAACTAGAAAGTTTTGAATAAGTATCAAAAAATACATCATTGTAAGTATCATCATCAACTAATCGAATATAGGGGCGAATTTCTTTTCTATCGCTGATTTGAGTCTGAAGAATTCGCATATTTTTACTTATAGCATCTGTTTGTAAATATAGAAATAAACGTTTTTTGTCAATTAAATCAGAATTTATACCATCAGTTGCATGGACGATGGCACCTCTCCCATTTTTAATGAATTGACATAATATTCCAATAAAAATAGATGAAATCGAAGAGATTGGAACATTAGAATCAACTTCAAGAAGATTAAAAGTTCCAGGCCTTAATCCACCACCATAAATATTATCTAAAGTGATATTTCCAGTAGAGAATAAATCATTTTTATCTTCAGTTGAATTGAAAGTAGATATAGGAAAATTAACGTTTCTTCTTTGAAAACCTGCATATTGAAATTGATTGTTATGCAAGGTATAAACATAAGCTTTTTGACGACGTTCCACAGCACGAATTTTTTTTATATGAATAGTTCTAAGAGTCCTTCCTGCGATAGATTCATCTTTCAATGTTAATATTCCATCCACTATATAATCTAACAAGGAAAATTCATCTGATTCAGCAATGAAAATTAGTTTAGCTTTTGTATTTCTAATATATTCTGTTAATAAGGTCTCAATATTTTTCTTTTCTTCAGGATTATGATTAATTATTGCATCCCATGAATCAATGACAATTATTGGAGATTCATATTGTGCAACTTTCTCGTAAATTATTTTTAAAAAGTCTGGAACTGATGAAAACCTTAATGTGTTATTTAAATGTTCTTTCATTCTTTCAGGATGACCAACCGGTGGAATATATGTTCGAGTTGCATCCAGAATATTAATTTCTTTCAAATGGCCATTTAAATAAGGAAATTGAGCATAAATACTTGCAGGTGCCACTCTTGTAGACAAGTATACAGGTTCATATTGTTTAAAGAAATTTAACACACTTAAAGCAAAAGTAGTCTTTCCAACACCTGCCTGACCTTTAATTAACCAAGAATACCCCAAATCTTGAAAATTTAGAGTATCGACAAATTCTGGTGGTATTTTTGGATATTCATTTAAAATTTCTTTATCATCTTGTTTGGACATAATTATGTACCCATTTCCATTTGTTTATATATTAAATTTAGTATCTATAGCCTAAATTTCTTTCTTTTTCATCTATCTAATAACTAAATAATAGGTGATATTTTCTATAAAATTTTCAGATTTTTCCAGCAATAACTTGAATATATTTATCTTGATCTGATTTTGTTTTAAATTCCATCATTTTTGCATCAGCAATCTTTAATAATTTAATAATACAATCTTGATTTGTTCCAGCCTTCAATAACCCTTTTATCCTATGAAATTCATAAAAAGTCTCTTCATCAACTTTTAAGTTTAAATTCTTTGACATTTGTGTATATTCCTTATAATTAATAATTTTGATATTTTGGTAAAAATATTGAAGATCAATAAAATCGTTTAACAAGCATAAAGATTACAATTATATATTTAATTAATTATATTGGTAATTTTTTTACTTTAATTTTAATTTGTTTGTAAAATTTTTTTTAACATACTTTAATCATACTATATAAAAGATAATATTACTATAAATTTTAAAATAAAATTG
>CAYPTZ010000653.1:0-2752 GCA_964413395.1 uncultured archaeon
TTAATAAGAAATTAGAATCCTTGGAGGGTGTTGAAAAAGTATCCGTTATTCTTCCTACAGAAAGTGCTAAACTTACGATTCACCAAGATAAAGTTTCTATCGATACAATTTTGAAATCTATCTATGAAATAGGATATAAAGGAAGTCTTTCAAAATTAGAAATTAAAATAAATGAAGATATTAAACAAAATCAAATTCAAAAAATAAAAAATCACTTATCAACTATTCATGGTATTTATGTTTCATTTTTTAATCAAGAAAAGGAAATTATTAAAATTCAATTTAATTCAGGGGTAATTTCTGAGAATAAGGTAATGAAAGCATTTTATTCTTTAGGAATTGAAGGAAAAAAAAAACAGGGAATTTTAGAACAAGAAAAAGAAAATTATCAACACGAAATTAATCATAAGAAAAATTTATTCATTTTAAGTCTAATATTGTTGATCCCCATATTCATTATCGGGCAATTAAATCTATTTACCTCGATTTTTGAGGGTCATATGAAAACTGTGCAGTATGTACTCTTTGTTATTACGACTTTTTCTCATATTTTCGTTGGATCTTATTTTTATAAAAGTGCTTACTCAAGTTTGAAAAATAAAACAACAAATATGGATGTGTTGATCGCTTTAGGGGCAGGGACAGCTTATGTTTATAGTGTTTATGCCACTTTTTCAGGATCTGGAGAAATATTCTTCGGAGAATCAGTCATGATTTTTACTTTTATTGCGTTAGGTAAATGGATTGAAGCGTTAGCAAAAGGGAAAACAACTACCGCATTAACTAAATTAATGGAATTAAAAGGTACATCTGCTATAATACTTAGAAATGATATTGAGCAAGAAATTGACATTGATGAACTTGATATAAATGATATTATCTTAGTAAAACCTGGAGAAAAAATCCCTATTGATGGAACAATTATCGAAGGAAAATCGAGAATAGATGAATCAATGATAACTGGGGAATCAATATCTATTAAAAAGGATATGGGTGATATCGTTATTGGAGGAACTATCAACCAAAATGGATTTTTAAAAATAAAAGTAGATAAAATCGGAAATGATACTGTTTTAAGTCGAATAATACAAATGGTTAGAGATGCTCAAACTGAAAAACCACCACTACAATTATTAGCAGATAAATTAAGTAATATATTTGTCCCTGTAGTAATTATATTAGGTTTGATTACATTTGGGTATTGGTTCTGGATAGTTGGAAATATTGGATTTGAAGAAGCATTACTCCGATTTGTAAGTGTTATTGTTATTTCTTGCCCTTGTGCTTTAGGTTTAGCAATCCCAACTGCTGTAATGGTTGGGACTGGCAAGGGGGCCAAAGCGGGAATCTTAATTAAAGGTGGAGAAAGCTTAGAGACTATCCACAAAATTAATCATATTGTATTTGATAAAACAGGAACATTAACTATTGGAAAACCAAGGGTGAAAGAAATTATTCCATTTAATGAATTCACTTCAAATGATGTAATATTATTATCAGGAAGTCTTGAACAAGGTTCTGAACATCCATTAGGTCAAGCAATAATCAATTATGCGAAAGAGAAGCAAATAGAGCTATTAAACATTACTAACTTTAAAAATAATCCAGGTTATGGTATCGAAGGAAAATTAAAGGGAGAAAAAATTTTAGTAGGAAATTCAAAGTTTGCAGATCAAGAAAATGTAGATATTTCAGATATTAAACTAAATATCGATGAATTACAATCTAAAGGAAATACTGTAATTTTAGTAATTAAATCACAAATTCCAGTTGGAATTATTGCAATAGCAGATATTTTAAAGCCAAATGCATCACAAGTAATTTCAGAACTTAAAAAACTAAATATACGACCTTATATTCTCACTGGAGATAACGAAAAAACAGCAAAATCTATTGCAAATTCAATTGGAATAGAATACTATTTTGCTGAAGTTTTACCCTCTCAAAAATTGGCGAAAATTGAAGAGTTACAAAATCAACCCAATGCTATCGTTGCCATGGTGGGAGATGGAATAAATGATGCTCCTGCCTTAACTAAGGCAGATGTTGGCATTGCAATTGGCTCAGGAACCGATATTGCAATAGAATCATCAGATATTGTACTTATTCAAGGTGATTTACTAAATATAATTGCAGCAATTCATTTATCTAAAAAAACTTATAATAAAATGAAACAAAATCTTTTCTGGGCTGCAATATACAATGTCATTGGAATTCCATTTGCTGCAGGTGTATTTTCTGGATTACTTGGATTCTTTTTACCTCCAGGAATTGCATCAATATTCATGGCTATAAGTTCGGTTTCTGTAGTCTCATCTGCGTTATTATTAAAATTAATCAATTTAGACAAAATTAAAGAAAATGTAAAAACACAAAAAATAGTAATGGAAAGTAAAAAAAAAATAACTAATAGTTATATAACTAAAGAAGAGGATTCAAATACTGAAAATATAGATATAATAATTAATAAATCCGCTTTATCGGGAGAAATTCAACAAATGGTGAGTAAATTAGTATGTGAAAAATGTGGTCATGAAGAACCACTACCTAAACATTGTGGAAGAGATATGATTCCCCATGAAGGTAAACTTGTTTGCTGGATGAATTTAGATCCAAAATTTGGTGGAATGAATTGTGGGACCTCTGAATTTCCAGAACATTGCAATCAAAAAATGATAGCTCAGTAATTTTTTTTTCATACATTCTTTTTATCAATAATTGTTTCGATAATTTTTCATAGTATATAATAATC
>CAYPTZ010000654.1:0-2323 GCA_964413395.1 uncultured archaeon
TATGCTGATGAATTGTTGTCACGGATTTATGACCAAGATAAATTCGCTATTCGGGCCCTCATGACCAAAGAACATGCTACTAAACGAAGTATTCCTTTCCACCCTGATAAAACTAAATTGGTTATTCCTGATTTTGTGGCACAATTAGGACTCTCTCCCGGTTCATCGCTCCCAATTGTGGGGGAATTTTTGGATAGTATTGAAAATTATTACGCTCCTCAAAAAGGAAACGATATTTTGGGGCATTTTCAAGTGGGCATTGGAAGTATTAGTATTGTCAAAGATACGGCAGCCGTCTATCAAAGTCATTATTCCCATTACTTGGAACATGACTCAATTATTGGCCAAATTTCATCTCTATTAGAAGAATCTTGGGCCCGAATTTTGGTCCGAGCTGTTAAATCAGATCATGCGATTTCGCACGGTTATGGTTTAATTGGAGTCTTGAAATCTCTTCATGCCGAGAGTGATTTGTTTGGAATCGATGATTTAACCTCCGCAATGGCTATCCGCATTCAGGAATTGTTTGGGATTAAAATAATTAATGGAGTTGCCACATTTGTGTTTGATATTGAGATTAACGACCCTAATACCCAGAAAAAACATCGAATTAATACTGCTTGGTTCTGGTTTAATCTTTTAAACCATCGAAGTCGTTATATTTCTTATCCTGGCGATTCTTCGCTTTTACTTGCCACTTTGATAGAGAATGGAAAATCCTATGATTTATTCCACAATAGCGAAATTAATTCTTTACTTTTCCATTTGGATCTTTTTAAGTCTCAATTCCCTGTGAAACAGTCTAATAATGTTCTGTTTAACTATTGGAATAATTTTTTCTTAAAATAGATTAGCTTTAAAGCCATCCTCTTTTTTTTTATACTTTTGTAAAGTTTGAATTTACTCCTTTTACTAAAATACCCCTTATTCTGCAATTATAAAATACCAGAATTTATTTATTCTTAGGGTCATTTCTTGAAAAAAAAAAGATTCTTGATTTTCATAAAATTCTTTGAAAGCGGGATAAAATCTATTTCAATAGTATTGATTTTTGAACTTTAATTTTTCCAAAAATAATGTATGTATGACTAAAGAATGGATATTTATTGAATTGACCTAAATTTTACTGATCAGTTGAAAAATGGTGCACCCGCCGGAATTCGAATCCGGCTCCCCAACGAACTCCAATAAACTCGATTTGAATCTATTTTGGCAGGCTGAGATACTAACCGCTATACAACGGGTGCAAAAAATTAAGAATATTAAAATGAACCGGACATAATTTAAAAAATTTATCGAACAGTGACTAACGCGGAAGAAAAGAGGATGGGAGGCAACGGGAGAAAAAGGAGGAAGAAAAAGGAAAAAAGCGACAACACGAGGAAGGGGGGTCATAGGGTTGGGGAGGTAATTTGAGGAAATATTGAAAAGGAGGAGTGAAGAAAAATAATGGAAAAAATGAAAATCGTCGAGATGGAAAAAAAAAAGAGGAATTAGATTCGGATCATAGTGTTTGTTTTTTACTGATTAAGAATGAACTTAATCCCAGAAAAATGAGAAAAGAAACAAGGGAATATCCCGGAATGTTAAATGATGCATTTCCTTCTTCATCGATGTGAAACACAGGAGAGGTGTAATCATTTTCATTTTCAAGGACGATTTGATTTCCAGCATTATCTATCATGGTTATTTTCTGTACTACATAGTCACCGGCAGCCCAAGATTCACTAATACTTAAATATCCTTCATATAATCCCGTTGATTCATTAAATAAAATATTTACGGTGGCAGAAAGATCGTTATCTGGCCCATAAATTTGACATTGGATAGATTTAATTCCTGAAAGATCATCATCAGCACTAATTAAAATCGTTAATATGGAATTTAAACTAGGGTTAATTTCATTGAAATCGATGGAAATCAATGTAGGGGGGACAATATCTTCAGTTGTACCTAATATAGTAACTATTGGGGTAGAGTAATCCGTATTATTATACAATCCGCCGCCATTTCCTGCATTATCATACAGATATACGACTCCAATGTAATAATCACCCATAGACCAATATTCATTGATGGTAAATTCTCCTTCATGAAAACCACTAACAGGATTATAATAAACCCCAACAGTGCCTATGTCATTGTTATCTGGATTATATAAATTACACTGAATATAATCTTGCACGCCTGATAGATCGTCAGTTGCACTAATTCGCACTTGAACAATATCGTTGCCCGTTGCTGTGGTGACATTGAATTCAATAGTATTCAATGTAGGGGGGACAATATCTTCAGTTGTACCTAATATAGTAACTATTGGGGT
>CAYPTZ010000654.1:2423-2748 GCA_964413395.1 uncultured archaeon
AAATTACACTGAATATAATCTTGCACGCCTGATAGATCGTCAGTTGCACTAATTCTCAATTGAACAATATCATTGCTCGTTGCTGTAGTTACGTTAAATTCTATTGTTTCTATTACGGGAGGTGTAAGATCTAGTTCTGCTCCAGTTGCATTTGGGACAATATTACTAATATTTGTTGATATAATTGCAATTAATGCAATTATGAGAGTACTTTTGATTTGATTTTTCATTATAATTCTCTTTTTTAAATTTAATGGATATTTTATTTATGATGTTCTATCAAGATTAACATTTTTGATTTTTTTTTGATTTTCTTCAATATTTT
>CAYPTZ010000655.1:0-2744 GCA_964413395.1 uncultured archaeon
TGTTCGTGTATATTCATGGACATTCATCATCAGAAAATTGTCCAGTACTTCTGAAAATAGAATCACATCGATTCCCTCTTTCTTATAATAGCCTAAATGGGGCGATAATTTCATGGTGTCAATGTTTTCCCCAACCAGATAATAAATTTCTGTCTTGTCTTCAGGAAGGTTTTTAATATATTCCTCTAACCCAATTAATTCATCTTTCTTGGTGTTTGACGTTGCAAAGCGTAATAAGGGTAATAATTTTTCTCTTCGGGCATGATCACTCACAATTCCTTCCTTTAAAAAGGTCCCAAACTCATTCCAAATCTTTAGATATTTGTCAGGTTCATTTTGTGCAATTGCGGATATTTCATTAAAGAATTTCTTCACCAACAGGGTTTCCATCTTCATGATCACCCGGTTTGCCTGAATCGTATCTCGACTCACATTGAGCGGAATATCTTCAGAATCTACCATCCCCTGCACAAATCGCATCCATTGTGGAATGATCTCTTTTGAATTTTTTACAATCATTACATTTTTTGAGTATAAACTTAACCCATATTCCACTTCAGGTCGCATTAAATCTTGTGATTTTGTTTCCGGAATAAACATTATTGAATGAAATTGAATTCGGCCGTCCACCTTATAATTTATCACGTGTTGATAATTGTCAAATTTGTTGGAAATGAAATGATAAAAATTCTTATAATCCTCGTCAGATATTTCTGATTTCTTTCGTTTCCATAAGGGATTGATTTCATTGACAGGTTTTCGTGTTGGCTCTTCTTCTTTTTCTTCATCCTTTCCTTCTTCTTTCTCTCCGTCTTTCTCCCCCTCTTTCACATCAGATGATTTCTCCTCATCGTCGAGTTCCACATCCACAATTTTCTTCCCTTTATCTTCCGCACTTGGCTCTTCTTCTTTGATCTCTTCCACATAGATTGGATAGGGCACGAAATTGGAATATTTCTTTATCACCGATTCTATTTCATATTGGGCTTTGTAATTTTTCTCTTCTTCTTTGAAATGTATAATGACTTCAGTTCCCCGTTCATTTTTATCCGATGTCGTGATTTCAAATTCCCCAGTTCCATCTGATATCCATTTCCATGCCGGTTCATCTTTTAAATATGATTTTGTATTCACTTCAACACGATCTGCTACCATGAAACACGAATAAAATCCAACTCCAAATTGACCTATAATATCTAAATCAAGGGCATTTCCATTTTTTCCCTCCTCAGTTTCCTTCATCTTATTCAGGAACTTTTCTGAGCCACTCCCAGCAATCGTACCAAGATTATTAATCAAATCTTCCTTGGTCATGCCAACACCAGTATCAATGACCCGCAATGTATTAGCTTTGGCATCAATAGTAATGTTGATTTCTTTTTCTAATTCGGGGTTCGCCAGATCTTCTTTTTGCAAGTTGAGCAGGTGAACTTTTTTCAATGCATCCGAGGAATTACTAATTAATTCCCGTAGGAAGATTTCTTGATGTTGATAAAGCGATTGGCTTAAAATATATAACAATTTTTTAATTTCAGCTTTGAATTCGAACTTATTTTCTGCACTCATTTAGATTAACTCCAATTTTATAGTAAATTGATATTTAGTTAATTAAAAAATAAGCAATGAAGGTTAAAAAATTTTGTGTTTTATGACAACATTTGGTTAACAATAGTGGCTAAATAAAAAATATGGGCATAATTGGGATTTAAGTTAAGAAATAAAGATCAAATTGCAAAAGAGATCATAAAATTCCCTTTTGGCTTCGAATCCTTTGCATCATGGCGGGTAAGATCACGGTATCATCGGGTATTTTACGATAGATATGATGAAAATCATCATAAGTACCTTCATATATAATCCGCTCCAATTGAATTTGAGAGAGAACTTCACCTCTAAGATATTGGCCAATAAGGTCCGAAATAATAGGCAAATATTCTTGATATAGCACAGGCATTACTTCTTCCCAGCGTTTCTGATAAATCTCCTGTGGAGAATGCGGTTGGCGATTATAGTCCCACATCCCTTCAATCAGAGATCGCACTGCAGGAGGATAATTGGAAGTATTTTCTTCAATTTCTTCTATGAATCCATCGAGCAAATAAAATTCCCACCCGAGGCCAAGCAAAGTGTGGAGATTTGTGTCTGCAATGAGAAACCGAGATTCTTCGAATTCTTTATCATGAAGCAATAAGGGACATCGCTCAATATTGATGGGGAGAGATTCTAAGGGATTAAAGCTTAAGTTTAATGCTTGAAGGGTGGAAAGGTCATCGGGAAGCCCAATAAGAGATGTGAGAGAATTATACGATAAATCTAATTGTGTTAGATGTGGAGAAGATAGCGGAAATCCCGATAAGGTGATGAGTTGATTATTCGAAGCTCTAAAAGATTGTAAGTGTGGAAGTCTCAAGGGCAATCCATCTAAGGATTTAAGGACATTATGAGAAAAATTTACAGCGATTTATTGAAAAATTCAGAGGTTTAATTACAAAATATTCAAATTTAAATGATATTCCTCCAATTTTTGTGAAGCCTAATATAATCACTGCACTCTTAGCGCTTGTTTTACGATTATCTCCT
The DNA here is from genome assembly GCA_964413395.1 of uncultured archaeon. Classification (GTDB taxonomy): domain Archaea; phylum Asgardarchaeota; class Lokiarchaeia; order Sigyniarchaeales; family Promethearchaeaceae; genus Lokiarchaeum. The sequence continues at coordinate 2,581 of CAYPTZ010000655.1, forward strand.
GTGACTGCAAGAAAAGATATGGGAGAAAAATATATTTTTACGAAGATAGATGTACAGAATGCGGAACATGTAAGAAATTTTGCCCTTATCAGGCAATATCATTATCTCAGAAACCACAATTTGATATGACACGGTGTTTTGGATGTTGGTCCTGTTTCCATCAT
>CAYPTZ010000656.1:0-2743 GCA_964413395.1 uncultured archaeon
TCTTTAATTGTTGGCAAATCGAACGCAATTTTGAACTTTTAACCGCGTATTAAGATTTAAAATAGCGTGTTAGATGATAAATGAAATGCTAGAAAAAATGATTCAATAGAGTTGAGATAATGTTTATTAATTAATTCAAGGTAATGGAAAAATATAAAAAAAAGTTATTTCATTGAGAGTTGAAAAAAAAAAGTGAATTATTATAATAACGTATGTTCTTTCCGCTTTTTCACGATATAACCAATAAATAGAAGACCAGAAATGAATATAAATTCGACCGGATAGCCCGGAATTGCTGTAATATCATTTGGTTCGGTTGTAGTTGTGGTTGTTGTGGTGGTGGTGGGGGGTTCTGTAGTAGATTCTTCCACAGTTATTATCATAGTTGCTGTCCTTGTATCGCCATCATTATCTGTAACAGTCATTATTACTGTAAATGTGCCCGCTTCAGTATATTTATGGATAGGATCCGTTTCGGTGACAATGGCCGTACCATCTCCAAAATTCCATTGAACTAGTGCAGGCAAATTACCCAATATGCCTGTAAAGGTAAATTCCACTGATTGATCTTGCTTAATATTTGTTTGATTAGCAATAAAGGTTGCAACTGGTGGAATGTCTCCCGCCAAGACGGTGATATCCATTGTTGCTGTGCTTGTATCCCCATCACTGTCTATGACTGTGGCCGTGGTGGTATACACACCTGCATTATAAAATGGATGGGTTGGATTTTCATTAGAAACAATATCTGAGCCATCTCCAAAGTCCCAATGAATCTGAGATGGGAAATTTCCGACTGTGCCTGTATATGTAAATTCAATTGATTGACCTTGATTGATAGTCGTTTGATTCGCAGAAATCAAGGCAGTAGGGGTGATGTCAGCGGGATTACCATCCCAAGGTTCTTCGCCTAGTGGCCATGTTGATTGAATATTAAAATTTGCAGGAGGATTCCAACTAGAAGCTGCTGGTGCTAAAGCTAAGACTAATCTTTGTTTAATGACAATTTGATCAGTAACATAGTTAGTGCATGGTTGATTGTATTGCCAACCATCATTATTCCAGCCTTTCCAGTATTGAGTGCTGTACTGATACCAGAAATTGTTAATATGACTTGAAATTGTGGGGATATCTTCGGCATACGCTCTTTGCAAATTACTGGCGGCAATTTGTTCGACAGGGTAACTCTCAGCCGTTTCATATTCGATTAATGCATTTGCAAAAGCCACTGCGTTTGCGCCACGCCATGAAGATACATTGCCATATATAGTCTGGTCTTGAACTAAGCTGTTGAACATTCGGTAAGGAGAATTTGTGGTAAGAGGTCCTGCAGTCCACATAGCTAAATCAAATTCTGTATTTACTAAACTAGATTCCCAAAATGGAAAACTAATTTGATTCTTTTCCACTTGAAGATCTAAGCTTGCGGAAATAGAGGTTGCCCAGTAATCAACTGCAATGTTGGTATCCCACCAATAGTATGGGGTAAGAATTAAATAAGGGCCAATTTCCATTTGCACGCCTGCTTTATCGGGATCTGCATCAACGGTTGTACTTTCATCATATAGTGTGGCCAATGGAACACTTCCTTGTGCAGGGGCATCAATAAACCATTTCATTTTATTAAATTCACGTTTTTGATACGCTCCAGCATCTGTGAATAATTTTTTAGCGGCTGATGCATTATACTCATACATATAGTCGTCATGAATTTCTTGATCAAATATTGCAAGATGTTCGGGGTTATATTTGGGGTTTAAATATGTGGGACTGCCTCGTATCCAATTATTTACGCTAGCAACAGATGAGATTGGGGCATAATCAATGGCTTTTGAGATGGCTTCCCGGAACCAATGTTCACTCATAGGATATTTGAGTGTATTGAAAACTAATTCGATCGGGGGCCCTTGAGCTGTATAAGATCGAAGATCATTATCATGGTACCATAAGTGAAGATAATCATTAGGATCAGCTGAAGCTGTTTGTAAATCTTTAAAATCTCGTATACCATAAGATGTTTGATCTAATAGTCCTTCATTGATAGCTGAAATAGCATAGTCAGTTCCTGGGTAGAATTTAATTCCAATAAATGCAGGATGCACATTTTCGGTTTTATCGGCACTTCCTGCTGCTTTCTCGGCGTTTGGGCCCATAATATCACGGTAAAGAATTCCATTGCCCCACCAGTCATCGTTTCTTTTGTAAATTTAATGATTTTCATCAATATCATCTGGATCTCCCGTTTGCATATAAGGGCCAGAAGAAACTTGCCATTCTACAGGACATTCGATCAAATCATCCCATCGGTTCCTAAATTCTTCGGGTTGTGGTCTTTCATAAGGAATAGTTGTACTTAGGCCTTTATTGACGTTTATGGCTAACCATACTTGTTTATTTAAGATTGGAATATCTGAGGTTAACCAGTCTCTTAAGACTTTACTGTGTGCATAAGCGGGTTTTAATGTAATAACTACTTGTTTATTCGTTGTGGCTACAATAGAATCAATTCTTTCAAAGAAATTACCCCATTTTGAATCATTTAAGTAATTATAGGTAAAGACTACATCATCTGCAGTAAGATTACTTTCTGTAGCAACGGATCCATCAATTATTCCAGGGCCTGACCAATGGGCTTCATCCCAAATGTTGATGGTATATTCTGTTCCTGCGGTGTTAATTGACAGATCCTCTCCTATACAAGGAATATATTCACCTGTAAGTGAATTCCATCCGAATAAGGAAT
>CAYPTZ010000657.1:0-2739 GCA_964413395.1 uncultured archaeon
TTGTATAATCTTGGATAAGGGTAATTTAAAGTATCAATGTAATACACTTACTAAAAACTAATTTGTAAATTACAGTTTTTTCTTTGAAAAATGTCCTTATGAATGTCCTTTTCATGTAAATTTGATTTTATAGGGTTTTTTTAGGGAAATATGAAAAAATTAGATACTTTCAATAAATATTACGAATAAATATTGCAAAAATTTAAAATAAGTCGATATTATGGAACATATAATAATGAACTCAAAGAAAATATCGATGTCCTTTTTTATGTAAATTACACATTGTCTAGTAGAAAATGCCACAAAATAAATTAAAATATTGTATACATAGAGTAATACTAATTTTACGTAAAAAATACGTAAAAACTATCCACAACCCGACAGAGGTGCTCTTTCTACCATCAATTCTATAGAATATGTAGATGATTTGGCCGATTTCATTTCACATTTTAAGAATATGATTCATTAGATACCAGATAAGAAAATTTCTTTTGATAAATAAAAATTAATCCCATTCTAATTTTTCGAGATTCCAAATGGTCTTCTCATCTGGAATTTGATTATCTTCAAAATATAGGAAAATTGGATAGAAAGCATTTCTTAATCGAACCGTAATGAGGTTAAACGATATTAAAGGAATTTTGCTTTTTCTACAAAAATTTTTGAATAATTCGGGAAAAGAAGAAGAATATAGTATAGAATTTAATTCCAGGCTTTTTATTTCTGTTTCTCGATTTTGAAATGTTCTTATAATTGCTTCAGATAATATTTTTTGATTAAAACTACAATTTTCTAAAACTATATATAAATCATAAAAATCTTTCATTCTAGTATTTCTTTCTCCTTCATTAATAATTGCATGAAGTTTTTCTGATACTACAGATTCAAGCGGATAGCCTAATAATGAAAAAGATTTATAATCTGGTAAAACGGAATTGATAATTATTTCTTGTACATCAGGCCATATTATTTCGCCATAACCTAAATCAATTTGAATTTTATCTTGGATAGAGTTAAATTCAAAAGGAATTAATAATTTATATCCACTGTATTTCTTTTTAACCATTTGTTTTTGAGCGATAATGCTTTCTGTATGAAATATAATATGATCTTCCCCTGAGATATTACAAATTTCTGAAAATATTGCTATAATTTATTTTTCATCTTTAGAGAATTGAAGACCTAGAAAATCAATATCTCTTGTTTGACGAAATACTTTTTCTTCACAATATAATCTAAGACCTCCTTTAAGAATTAATTTATCACGATATTTTGAAATGGATAAGCGATATAAAAATCTTTTAAATGCATGATTTAAATAAACTAAATGAGCAACTAATTTTTCATTCTTAGCTAGGTTTTTAAGTCTTGATTTAATTGAACTGCTACTTTTTTTTGCCATGTTATCCTCTCAATCAAGCATATAAACATAATTTAATAATTTTTCTTTGACATTCAACGCTTTGGCATATTGCATTAATTTGAATTTGTTTTTCCTTTTTGAATACCAATAGTTCTTTATGGCTTCTTTCAATATTTCAAATCCAATTTCTTTTCTAAATCTGACGATATCACATATCGTTTTTTCCAAATTATAGACTCTAATCTGATAATCACCTATTGATTTCAAGTCTATACCTAAATCAAAGTAAGGACTTTTCCATTTTTTGGGAATAACTGGTTTTTCCATTAGATCAATAGGGATGCGACTGTTCCGAGGAAAAGCAATATAAAATGATGGGGAAACATATGAGGTTAAATCATGCAAATATAGGGCAGATGATAAACAAAAAACACCCATTGGTGCAATATATGATATTTCAATAATTTGATTTTGACCTTGAGATTGAACATTTGTCCAACGATATAATCCAGATTTCATCTTGACTATTTTCTTTTGATCTAACAATTTTCTTAGCTCATAATCCGATATTAATTCAGTAGAATTTAATTTGGAATAATACCAGTTATTATTTTTAAATATTTTATATATTTGATTAATTCTTTTCAATATATGTTCCCCCATTTTTTAGAAAAATGTACTCAATGAAATATAAGTGAGGACATTTTAATAAATATTTAGGAAAATGTATACATTGCTCTCGAAGTGAGGACATTTTTCAAATTTTGTTTTATTGTTAGAATTTAATTTTTGTAAAATAAAAATTTTTTAAATCAGAAATAATGAGATATTTTGACTTATCTCTAAATTCCCCAGAAAAAGTGTAATATATTGATAAAAAACCAAATTGCAAATTCATTTTTTTTTTATGAAAAATGTCCAAAAAAAGGTCCTTTTGATGCAAAACTAAAAAATGAAAATTATGTTATATTTAAATTGGTTGATAATCAAAATTATTTCATATTAAAAATACAATATTATAGCTACATTTCTATAAAAGGTAAAATATTAAGGATTTATACTAGTATATCGCATCATTAATCAAATGTCCATTTTTTGCAATTTGCATGATGTCTGGTAGAGAAAACTACTTTAAATCTTGATTATTACTTTTTTTAATAATTTTAATATATATGAGGTTCTATCAAGATTAACATATTTTATAATTTTAGGGATCTTGTGAAGATTTGGCCGACCTAATTATAATCTATCTCAATATTTGTTCAATTTGAATTTTTGAAAAATATACCCTAAGATTTGTATCTCTTCGATTTTAACGAAAATAGGCAGATTTATAAGATTATTTAAACAGACACATGCATTTGATTTCATAAAAT
>CAYPTZ010000658.1:0-2731 GCA_964413395.1 uncultured archaeon
ATAACAAAACCCGACTCAATTCGCCTTTAATCAAATATCTTGTAAAGTCAAGTATTAACTAAAAATTCTTGTTTAAGAAGAAAAATGGTGGGAAAGGTGGGATTAATTACTTTTATCGTATTATATACGGATTTTATAGGACAATAATGTATAATTTTTTTTCTTTAATTATCTTATTTTAACGCAATAATGTCAATTTACAAAACAGAAGGTCATTTCCTTGTGGGGGACGATATATTACAGAATTTGTAGTTTATATTACAAAATTTAATACATTTTAAGCTGTAATTAATGAAATCTTTAATTTATCTAAACCACGTTAAATTTGAGAAATAATTCTCAATTTATTTAAGACCTAAGTTTAATTTTCGACAGAAGCGCTATCTTTTTCTTGAAAAAATTTTATGAAATTTAGTTTTAGTGTAATTTAATTACCTCTTTTATTTCTTTATCATATAAAATTACAATTTTTATTTGATATAATCTCAAATTAAAAATAAGAATAGTTCGATTAGTTTTATCAATTATTTTTTATCTCAATAGAAATTTCTTTAATAATTATAAAATATCTATAGAACAAGATTTTTATAAAAAAAAAAAAACAACTAATCAAGTGAAAAATGTGAAAATTCATTTTGAAAATAACCAATTAGTTGAAGCTCTATGTGATATTCAATTTGAGCCAAATCAAAATTGGGATTGGACAATTCCTGGTTTATTTTATGATAAAATCAAAGATAAATATCCCAATAAACAAGAAGTTAAAGGTTTTGGTATGGATTTTAGATTTGATAGTTCCAAAAACAAAGAGTTTCCTGAATTTCATTCTAATATGATTAATAAAATCGAAGGGATGCAATTTCTAAATAAAGACAAGAATAGATTATTATATTTAAGAGAAAATTCTTTGTCAATGAATATATTATGTCCCTACAAATCTTGGAAAGAATTTAAACCTAGAATACTTGAAGGTTTAAATCTATACAAAACCATATGTAATCCAAAAGGAATTCGAAGAATTGGTATTAGATATATTAATGATTTTAAATGCCTCCCACCCAAATTTCAAATTGAAGATTATTTTAAATATTTACCAAAATTTCCTGATGAAAATCAAATGACTATTGGAGAACTTCTTATAAAAAGTAGTTTTCCAATTGTTTCTGAAAAAAAAAGAAATGGATTTCTTAATGCAATTTTAATCTTAAATAAAATGAATTTAAATAAAAAAGAAGTTAGCCATCTATTAGATTTAGATATGATTTATTCACGAAACCCTAAGAAACTTATATCTATTGATGAAGCAGAATTATTTATTGAAGATGGGCATGAAAATATAATTAAAACTTTTGATTCATTTATTACAGAAAACATGAAAAAACTTATTAGTTAATTTTATTAAAACAATAGTTAATTAAGACTAAATATTACTATATATATAAATATAAATTTAAAAAAAGGTGATAATTATGGCACAAGTAGATACTGCATTATATTCAAAATATATTCTACCAACATTAAATTTCCCTTCATTCAGTAAAATTAAGCACGATTATAGGGAACTAAATAGAGATTTTCACCAACCAGATAAATTAAAAAGCGTTCAAGCTTATAAAGAGATTCAACCATCTTTTGTTCATCCAGTTTCATATTTCTCAGATATTGAAGAATTAGATAATTATAAAGATAATACGGAATTGGTATATCGAGAAACTATATCAAGTAAGGAAGATGATTTATCTCAAAAAATATCAGATTTAGAATTAGTTGAAGAAGAATTATCTGAAGAAGAGGGAAATTTCTTATATAATTTCCTTTTCAAGCAACCGAAGGATGAAAAACGAGTAAAATTTATTAAAGATTCATTGAATTTATTTCCCAATCCTTCAAAAACAATGAAATTCGATATTGACATTTAAAAATTTTAATGAATAAAAATGAAAATAGAACTTTCTCCATTAACAGAGCAACATTTTTTTGATAATTTTGATTGTGGAGAAAACACTGTTAATAATTTCCTTAAAAATGAATCACTATGGGAGAAAGCGGAGAATTTAACAAATATATATATATTTCATAAAGATTTTGAAGTTGTTGCGTATTCTGCTTTATATTCTTGTCATTTTAGATATAGAAATTCCACATTAAACAAAGAATTTAGATATCCAGGAATTTGTATTGGTCAACTTGGAGTAGATAAAAGATATAAAGGCAAAGGGTTGGGTAAATTATTAATTCAGCATGCTATATCGATATCTCATTCCATAAGAAATAATATTGGTTGTAGAATTATATATGTTGAAGCATTAAAAAATGCTAAAAAATATTGGATTAGTAATAATTTTGAAGAAATTGAACCAAAGAAAAAAACTCAATTTAAAATGGTATTTGATATTAACATTAATTAAATTTTAGTTCTCTTCAATAATTTGTTCTATTTCTTTTCTTTTAAGTAAATCGGTTCTATATCAATTTTAGGTCAATTTTAAAAACCTTTTGAAAAAAAATTTTTGTGGTTATTTCTCTAAGGAATTTTTTTAAAGGAAATTAATTCGAAATATTAAGTTTTTCCCAAAGATAGACATAAAAAAAATGGTTTTGTGATGATATCTTAAATGATTTATATAATCCTGTCTAATTTTTTGTAATAAAATATGGTTCAAAGATATTATTTTTTAAATTCTTGAGTTCGTAAGTTATTTTTTTATTTATCTCAGATCCTAATTTTGCA
>CAYPTZ010000659.1:0-2719 GCA_964413395.1 uncultured archaeon
TACCAATAAATGAAGTTGGATTAAATTCGTCAAGATCTTCAACTTTTTCTCCCATACCTATAAATTTTGTTGGAGCATTTGCGGCTGCTGCTGCAGATAAAGCACCTCCACCTTTGGCAGATCCATCTAATTTGGTTATGATTATAGAACCGACATGAGTAGTTTCAGAAAAGGATTTCGCTTGCGCATATGCTTGTTGCCCTAAAGTTCCATCGATAACCAATATAGTTTCATTAGGTTTGATAACATTTTCCAATTTTTCCATTTCTTTCATTAATTCGGACTCTTCTTTATGACGGCCGGCAGTATCAACAATAATTAAATCTTTTTTATTCTTTCCTGACTTGAAGAAATGTTTTAATCCTTTTCGGGCTAATTTAAGTGAATTTTTTTCCTTTGGATTTCCAAAATGAGCGACTCCAATAGAGTCCATTGTCTGGGTCATTTGATCATATGCCCCAGGGCGATCTGTATCCGTACAAATTGCTCCCACCTTGAAACCTTTTTTATTATAATAATGAGCTAACTTACCAACAGTAGTAGTTTTACCGGAACCTTGAATCCCCACAAGTAGAATAATTGTTTCTTTATTAGTTTTAATTCGTTTTGGAGCCGAATGCCCTCCAAGAAATTTTATCAGTTCATCATGAAGAATTTTAATTATGAAATCTTTTCGGTTTACTTTAATATTTATGTTTTCATCCATAGCCTGTTTTTTTATGTTTTCAGTTACTTTAAGGCAAATTTCTACATTCACATCGGCCATAATTAAACTTCGCTGAATTTCTTTTAACAAAGATGTAACTGCCTCTTTATTAATTTCAGGGAGCCTACGTATTTTCCGAATAATTCCGTCTAACGATTTTCCTAAACCATCTAAAACCATTTTTTCGTCACTTAAAATCTATATTTCTAATTATTGAAATAACCTAGTATTCAATAACTTTTTGCAAAAAGTAATTTGCTATTTCATCAATTTAAAAATAATTTTCAAGGTGAGAATTTACTATTTAAAAGAAGTATTTATTTATTAAAAAAAATTGGGTTTTTTATTAAGACATTTCCAACAAACTAGTATATTGTTTTGCGCACAAATGCTTAAAAACTGACAAAATACTCTAGAATAATATTTTTTTTTCTATAAAAAAACTTAAAGTCTCCTCTTTGGATTCATTTCTAAATTAAGTATGTATTTGTCAATTTCTTCCATACTTTTATCCCATTTTTTTTTGTTATGAACCAAAATAATCCAAGTATCCATTTTACGTCGATTTAAACGGATTTGTTCTCGATATTTCGTTTGATTTGATGATTTTAAAATTAAACTTATTCCATTTCGATTCAATTTTGGGTCAACATAAACAATATGCTCACCATGTACAAGAAAGTATGATTTTGCCGCGTTATGGCCTATTGTCCTACGTAAAAAATGTTTTAGTTGTTTGAACTTTAATTCTTGAAAATTGTTTGTAGATGGCGCCCCTGATACGGTTCTGTAGTTTAAAAGTAATTTTCCTTTTGTATTTATGTATTTCTGAAATGATTTTACAAATTTTGCTTCAATTGACCCCATTGGAGATCTATTAGCCAGTGAAATGCTAAGATCTTGCAACATATTTAATCCTGTTTCAGCATCCTGCTCATTATTTGACAATATTTCTTTAATACGTTTTAAATAGTTATAAATTGTTTCCAATTGCGAAATTAACTCAATTTGTGTATTTCTGTACTTTTCTAATGATAAAATAACACGTTTTAGTACTTTTACTCCATGTTTCGGAAAGAAAATCTTGTTTTTCTCAATTTTATTTAGCAATAAATGCATTTTCTTAAGAATATCATGTACCCTTGAAGACATTTCAATCCCATTGAAGCATGGATCTTTAGGTTTTCGTTTCCAATGACTCAATTCAAGTAGTGGATCTAAAAAAGGTTCTAACAACTCATATTGCGATTTCTTCACGATATTTTTAGCTTGTTTGTTTTTATATTGAATTAAATCATAGAGAGATCGCAACTCACTTCTCTATCCTGTTACAATAGCAGAATCTGCAAGCAATGCTTTCTTTAATACTAATTGATAAAAGTGAAAGTGGCATAAACAATGAGGTATTGTGGGAAATACAGATTCTATTGCTTTCCGTTGTGCTACTAAAGCATTAGAAATGATTGCTTTTATAGGTAGATTTAATTCTGACATAATTCGATGTTGGAACTTTAACAAAAAGGACTCGTAACTTTCTTGTTTTCCATTTGGTAATCTTTGAGCACCTAGTGTGATCTCAGTTGCATGTTCATAAGCAATTAAAACCCCATTACGACCTTTTAAGGGTTCAACAACATCTAAACATATCAAAACACCACCATTTTTTGTTAAATTTTCAATGACAGATGATCGATAAGTTTCTGTGCAGCTAATTTCATAAGTCTTTAAAATTGTTTCAATAGTTTTACGATCTATAAAAAGATTATACCTATCATGCAATCGCTCCGCAATTTCTTTATATGTAGCGTGTTCTCTCCACCGAATAAAAATGACTTCAGTTTGAACATCATAATCATATTTCATATGAGGGGCCGCAAAGGGATTTGGAGGGGTTATGCGTACTTTATTATTATTCTTGCAATATTTATGGCGACAAGAATAGGTAGGAGTAGAAACTATGTAAGTTGAGTGAATTCCTATTAACGAGGAATTTAATCGCTTTATAATTCCCAT
>CAYPTZ010000660.1:0-2707 GCA_964413395.1 uncultured archaeon
ATTTCTTGACTTTACAAGATAACGTTTCGACAAAAAGTTTTTCTTTACATTGACTCAATATTTTTGAAGGAAACGCACTTAGACAAAGAAAATAGTGACTACAAAGAAGAAAACAAAAAATCTTATATAAGGTTATCTAAGGACAAAATATTCCGTAAATTTTGTGGAACAAATTTCAAAGATGATATTTGGAGATTATGATCCTTATTCGGCAAGTCATATTCCACTAAAACCATTTTTTGGAAACAATTCTTGATTTCAATGTGACTCATATGAATCTGATTTTTTCGCAAATATTCCCGCAAGAAGACTTTCATCAATAGGGCAAGAACACAAATAAAAAGATGAGCCATGATTTTTTGATCTGTCCAATGGTGCATAGGATTGGTGCGAATTGATTCTACACATTTCATCTCTCTAAAATCATGTTCCACTTCATATTGATCATGATATGCGAGAATTACATCTTTCATGCCCCAATCATGTCTGCTCGTAGTTAAGAAACTGCGTCCATATCCACTAATCATCTTTGCAAACACGTCCCCTAACAATTCAATTTTCATCGACAAAGCTCCATCCACTCCTTCTACTTTTACGGCAAGACACTTCCCTGCTTTTCGATCGAGGATTTTTATAATTCGTTTTTCAACGCGATTACGTTGTTTCCACACATGCCAATTCAATTTCGCACGTAATTTATGTAGTTCAGTTGTGATATAGTCCAATCGTTCTAAAAGATTAAAATGGGATCTTTTTTCACTTTCCTTGTCTTTGGTGATAATGACGCGCTGATTCGTTAACCCAAATACTTCATCCTCGACTTCACAGGCCAAAATCATTTTTCCATTCTTTAATTGTATTTCATCAAAATGTGCTTCAGGAGAATTTAATAAATGTTTAAAAGACGATGGCCGTAAACTGGCTATAAAATTAATGTTTCTTTTTCTTAGATCTCCAATATTTTGAACAGAATTATTCCCTTTATCGAAAACGATTGTTACTTCTTCACATTCCCGATTTAGCTCTTTAAATCGGGCGATAAACTCGGGAATCATGGATTTAAAATGTGTTGAATCATGGATATTTCCTGCATATGTTTTATGCATGAGTGGAATTCCTCTATCGCGGGTCACCAATAACGATAATGCGACAATTTTTAGATCATTTCGTTTTGATTTTGCATGACCGCGTTGTGGTAGTTTTCCTGCTCGAGGTGTTTTAATAAACGTATGGAAATTGGTGGGATCAAATAATAAACAATCTAAATTTACATCAAGCAACTGAAACACCCGTTGGGTTAAGGCCATTTCGATGTTTGTAATCGTTTTTTCATCCAGATAACCGAGATGGTTCCAATACGCTTGCCCCGATAATGATTTTGATTGGGTATTATATTTTTTGCATAACCATGTTTTATCGAACCAATTAGCGATGGCATTTTTACTACAAGGCTCATCGATTCGATTTATCACAGCTAAAGTGATATAATCACCGACAGAGAGTCCTTGATTTCTCTTTGACGTATTATTATTAATAATTGTAGAAAGGTTTAACATTTCAGAAACCCTCCATAACGCCGCAATATAGCCAAACGACGATGTTTTCAAATTAGTAATTTCAAGGGGAACCCGTTGAACATGACTAAGTCTTTCTTTAAGATTTTCTTCCTTTCCTAAATATATATTCAACGTCCTTGTGACTTTACCGTTGATTCGTTCTTTTTTACAGAGATAGAGGTATGTATTAGTTCCAATTTTTCTTTTTTCAATATAAACCATTTCTATTACTATAAATTAGAGCCTACACATATTTAAATCTTTTTAATATTTAATTCTTAAAACAATAATAATTACTATTTAAATTGACGAAAAAATTATTCAAATTAGAGCCTACAGTTAGTAATCATGAGCTAAGTCGACAAAAACCTTCTAGTATTACCCTCTTAAAGTTTCAGGTAAAGTGAAGTTTTTTTATACTGTGAGGTAATAAAAAGAATTAAGTCGACAGGCAGAATGAATTAGAAAGAGATAAAAATGAGCATTTATAAACTATCTTGTAAAGTCAAGAAATATCAAAGCTCCTACCATTATTCCAATTATTTGAAATATTTGAAATAGTGAATCTGCTAAACCAAAATATTTTGATTTTTCATTTTCACCCACAATATCACTTACTAAAGAATTTGTTACTGGAATTAATCCTGCTTGTGCAATTGCTCTTATTAATGTGGAAATTATGAAGAAAATAAATGTTGTATTTCCTAATTCAATGGGAATAATACTGTAAGACAATAAAGAAATGCCATATAATATGTTTATGAATATCAATATTTTTTTTCGTGAAAATTTATCCACAATTTTACCATATACTAAACCAACTACTGCAATAACCCAACTTCCTATTCCTAAAAGAAATCCAATTTCTTTTGAATGAAAATTATCATTTGGCCAAATTATTTTTGATAATTTCAAAGAATTGATATAGAAAATTGTAATATTAATGGCAACTAATAAATGGGTAGTTAATATTGGCCAAGATTTTTTAAGAATGTTTTTTTTTGTGAAATTTTTTTTTCTTGATTTTCAGCCATTAATTCTCAACTAGTTTATTTTAATTAAAAAAAAAAGTAATTTATCGAACTATTTTAAATAGAATTAGCATCATCTATCACAAACAAACCAGAACCGAAATTGTAATCTCCAGTACC
>CAYPTZ010000661.1:0-2706 GCA_964413395.1 uncultured archaeon
TGGAATTTTCATTGACAGCTCAGATTATAATAATATCACTGAAAACAAGATATTGTACAATAATCGCTATGGAACATATTTAAATTATGCAAATAATAATTCCATGATTAAAAATCTCATTGCAAATAATTATAATGATCAAAGATACGAATCTATAGGAGCTAATTTTTGGGATAATGGAACTATTGGAAACTATTGGGGAGATTATGCTATTCATTATCCCAAAGCCACTCATGATGGTATGATCTGGAATACATCATATTCAATAGGAAGTTATTTATCATCTGATAGATACCCCCTTTTTGCGGATGTTCCATCAAAACCCACAACTATTTCTGAAAATACAACTATCAATACCTCATTATTCGTATTTCAATGGAACCCGATATCAAATGCAGACCTTTATTGGATTTATGTAGATGGAACATTCAATTCTACATCCAATAATACTTCTCAAGAGATTATCTTTAATAATAATGGGATTTATGAAATTGAAGTTGCAGCATTAAATAATTCTGGTATTTCATTTTCATCAGATAAAATTAAAATAATCGTATCAATTCCTCCAAATATCCCCGATATCCCCATTCTAATAACTCAAGACCAGACAATTCAGATTAGCAATATTTTATTAGAATGGAATGATGTTGATGGAGTCGATGAATATAAAATTTATATAAATGGTGCTTTTTCCACACAAACTGATAAAACATCATTAAAACTAAATTTGAATAGTAATGGAACATACTTTTTGACAGTGTCTGCTTTTAATGAAACAGGGATGTCGAATCAATCGATTCCTGTCTTAATTCTTGTGGAATTAATCCCGAATATTCCAGATATCCCGATTTTGATAACGCAAAGTCAAAAAATTAAAAACGATACAATCAGAATTGAATGGTATCCTGTATCAGGGGCTGTTACATATTTGGTCTATATTAATGATACTTTGAATTTAACTACGGAAAATACGTATTCTGACTTGAAACTAGAATCCAATCAAGTTTATTCTATTTCTATTAGTGCATTAAATAGTTCTGGAAAATCTCAAAAATCAAATCCAATTTTAATTGAAGTTGAGGATTTTTCAGCAGGGGAAAAAAATAATAACATTTTGATAATCTCAGGTTCAATTGTTGGATTAATTTCAATTGGATCTATTGTAATTCTTTTTTTTAAGAAAAAAATAAAGTAAAAAATACTTTTTCACATTTATTTTGTCCAAATTTTTTTTTATTTTTTTCTAAAAAATGACCATTTCTAGCCAACATAGTGATATTTTGGGGGTGAATAAATTACTACAACATTTCTTTAAAAAAAGAAATAATTTCAAGAATTATGTCGAAAAAGAAATAATAAAATAATTTAACAAGTTTTTAAAGATTTTTTTTATAAGAATAAATATATTCTTATACATTCAATTTAGGTAAAAAAAAAATGAAATTTAAACAAAACAAAATAGGATATAAAATGGGAGTAGGAATACTTATTTTTTTAGTTATAACTCCAAATTTCATTCAAGCTAGTTATTTTGGTACAATAGATGAGATACCAGATTATTTGCCAGAAGGATCGACAAATTGGGATATAAATGAATGGTTAAAATTTATATTAAATCACTATAATTTAACTGAAAATGATTATATAAACATGTCTTTTGAGAATAAACACAAAGCCTGGAAGTATGCTGAACTTTATCATGGATTATGTAATAGAACCTATAGCGAAAATGATGTAGAATTTGAGATAAATCGATTAAATGAACATACTGCCCATGTTAGAAATGATTGGAACTACGTAACTACAATTCATAATAGACCTGTTGGGCAAGATATGATTTCAACATCAGATGAAGAATTTAAATTCAATTTCCGAGTTTTCCCTTCATTCGCTCAAAGAATCCGAAGAGTTATTGTATACATTGGAAGACAATTACAAATGACTAATGAAGATAATGATTTTAGATATCAAGAAGAAGATGATACGTCTTATAGACAAGAAGTTGAGCATACTCCTACTTATGTCCCAATAGATATGAACGTTGGTGAATGGGAGCGAATGGATATCAAATTAAAAGGAGCTGCTGATAGCACTTATGTATCTTCAGATCAAGGTTATACTTGCAATATTGAATATAATATTTTAAATGAGGGTGTACCATTAACAGTTAGAGCAGAAGATTTACAACTTTCAGATGAAGTTGAAATTTATATCCAAGCAGAATATGAATGGACACCAATTTTTTCGAGTAGACACTATTTCAAATATAGTCATATCTTTATCGGAAATTACTATGTAAATGTAGACGATAAAATACATCGATTTACGATAACAGATGATGATACAAATGCTCCAAACAATGTTTTAATGACTCTCCATTCTCCAAATCCCGACATAAACCTATTAGAATCTAGCCAAACTGTTAAATTAAATCCAAGTAAAATTTCAAATGTTGAAGATTATGATATAACCTTATCAGCAGATGATAGTAGTGGAGTTCAATATCAAATAAAACAATATCAAAAATATATAGGCGTTAGTGGAATCTCTGAAGTTACTAGTAATTGGCAAAATATGCCTGAAGATGGAACTAGTTATAAAATAATACTACTAAATTTTCTTGATACTTTCTTTAATGATAAGGAGAATCTTCTCGAAAACGAAATTCATTTTTTTATCCGAGATGCTGATAATGACAGAGGCCTT
>CAYPTZ010000662.1:0-2701 GCA_964413395.1 uncultured archaeon
TCGATATTGTGATATTTTAGATCAAAGACATCTAATTTATTTCTAAAGAAATTAACATAAAAGAATTGTTTTTCATTGATGTCATCTGGTAAATTTATGTAATTTTTATAAAAATTACTTGTTAGATCTGAATTTTCGAATATTTCTGAAATATAAATTTCGTTAAAGAAGACATAAGTATCTTTTTTTTTATAATCGATCAAACATAATGAATCTTGAGCCAAGTTATTGACTTTTTGGTTAAATATTGAAAATAAGTCAAAAATTTTAGTTATCGAAGGATAAAAAATGCCATATTTTTCTCTTAGTAATAGATTTAATTTAGATTTTTCATATATATTTTTAAAAATTTTAATCTTTTTATAAATTTGTTTCATACACATTATACAAAATTTGTTTTGATGATTTTGGTTACTCGAAAATAATTTATTTTCACAAATTAAGTTCATTATTGAGAGAAATTGGCTAAAATTAAAGGGTTTAAATAATTCTATTAGATTTTTGTTATGAATGCATTCTTCAAAATTATTTTTGCATCTAATCATCTTAAAATTATTTTTGAATTGTCTTTTTAGATCAGCAAGATAAATTAGAATTTTTGTCTCTTCATAAGATAATTTGTATGTTTTTATCCAAATTTCATCAAAAATTTTTTCTTTATTATCAAAGTGGTTTAAAATGCATTCAAAACATTTCTTATTTACATTTTTTAATGAACAATTAGAACAATCTATCTTTAGTTGGTTATTTCTTTTTTGTTTCAAATTGTGTAATTTGTAGTTAATTGTTTGATTTTCCATTCATCAGTAATGGATTTTAGATACTGTTATAAAGACCTATTTTTTTGATTTTTAGGGAGATTCTTTTATTTTTATAACAAACTCATTAAGATAGAAGAAAAAAAAAAATATGGAATTAAAATAACAAATTCTCTTTCGCTGTATAACAATCTGCTTTTTTTTTTCAAATTCTGAAAAAAAAATATTTTTAATAATAAAAATAAAGTTAGAAAAAAGAAAAATTCGAATCTATCATTAATTGCTATATTTGGAATTGAAATAATTGATACTTGTGAATTATCAGGAATATAGATTAAAAAAATTAAAAGCGTCTTAACATCCCCACCTCCCAATAATTCTTTTTTCCAACAATAATAAAGTAGAATAAAAAGAATTACGTTAATTAAAGATATTTCATTATTGGTTAATATTTTGTTATAAAATATTAAATTCAATATAATTTTACTAACTAAGGATAAAAATATCAAATTATTTGTAATTTCTCTATTATAAATATCTTGTATAGAAAAAAAAAAACAAAAAATCAAGAAAATTAATAAAAAAAAAAGATAATCAATCTTCATAATCATTTTCCCAGAAGTTTATCAAATTTTTGAGAGCTTTTGCTTTAAGGTTTTCATTCTTAAATCTGAAAATTCGGATTTTTCCAAATTTTTTTTCTTGAACAAATCCAACCTTTTGTAAATATGAAAGATGATTAATTACACTTGAGTGACAAATTCTTGCTTCTTTGACTATTTTTGAAATATTCATCTCATTTTCAATCGCTAATATTTTAATTATTCTCGCCCTTCCTTTTGATGAAAATACTTTTTCATATAATTGATAATTTGGTTTCATTTTCAATCAATTTATTTTTTAATATTTCTTAATTTTTGATTTATTTCTTCATTCAATATTTGGATTGGAATATTTTCAACAGAAATGAACGATTTCCTACCTTTTAAATTTTTAGAACGTGTTTTAATTGAAATTAATTTTAGATTTTTTAGTGTTTGTAGATATTGCCATAATTGAGTATTTCTTTTTGGAATTTCATCATAATTCTTACAAATTTCATCATAGTATGTCTTTATTTGTAAAATTGAAAGTTCCTTTTCCTTGTTTTCTAAAAGACAACTAGAAATGGAATAGAATAAGATTATTTGATGAATATTTAAAAAATTGATAGCATCATCGTGCAAACTAGGGATTATATTTTTCATGGCAGATTTAATATCGTCAGTAGATACTTTGAATTGTTCCTTTACTTCTGCATTTTTGACACTATTTCTAATGATGTTTAAACCTTTTCTAATATCTCCAGATTCCGAAATTTTATCTGCTATAAAATTAATTTGTGTATCCGATAATACTCCTGTCTTTATTGAAATATTTACTCGAAATTTTAAAATTTCAACAATTTGGTTTTTTGTATATTTGTTTAGGGAAAGGATATTACCTTGCAGTGTACTAATTGTTGATTCATCTAAATTCCGAAGTAAGGTGATATCTCTTACAATATAAAGTAAGGAGAGATAAATATTCTCTTTATTTGATGATTCATTTAGCCTTGTTAAAGAATAAATTAGATCATAATTGGATGTCTGAATATGATTCATTTCATCTAAAATAAGAAATAAATATATATGCTCAGATATTAAAAAATCTTGAAGCATTGATATTAATTCTTGAGGAGAAAATCCTCGTTTTGGTATTGGGAAATCAAGTTTAGTCAGAATTTGATGAAGTATTTTATAATGTGTTTTTTCTTTTCTACAATTAATGTGAACATATTCTATGAGCTTTCCTTGTTTTCGAGCGATACTAGCAAGAGAGCTACAGAATTTTTTTGTAATCAGTGTTTTTCCGGTCCCAACTGGTCCTTGAATTACAACGTTTTGAGAAATACCGGACAACAA
>CAYPTZ010000663.1:0-2697 GCA_964413395.1 uncultured archaeon
TTATCTTTATTTAAAATGAATTGAAAGAAATTATTATTTAAAAATGAGTTAAAAATAAAATAAGGATTAATTAAATTTAAAGTAAAGCGTTAATAATATTTAATTTAATTGATTTAAAACTCTATTTGAATTAATATGATTTATTATGTATTGAATATCTATAAAAATTTAATAATATAATAGTTAAATAATTCAGAATAGTAATTAAAAATATTAATTAAAAATACATGTAATCAAGATTTAATAATTAGAAAACCAAGTTAAATATAATTCATTTTTCCTTCATTTATTCAATTAAAATATAATTGTAAGAAAAAATAATTAGAATAATATGATGAAATATTTAGAAAAAGACCCAAAATATTATAAATAAATTAGAATGAGGAAAAATAAAATTCAAAAATATTCATTTAAAGGATTATAGTTAATTTTTTGGCATTCTTAGAAGAAATTCTTGTGTATCTTTATCTCAAAACATTCTTTATTTATTAAAATTTAAAAATTTGTAAAAAATAAAACATTTTTTTTCATGAACTTCAAAAGTAATCTAACAAATAGCTAATTCCTATTCAAAAGTCTAAAAAAAAGTGGTTAATTTGAGGTCTTTTTGTTGACTTAGATTACTTTTGAAGTTCATGTTTTTTTCAGTTTCAAAAACATTTTTTTGATAAATAATCTTAGTTAAATTTTTTCATCAAGATATCTTATTCAAAACAATTTAAAGTCTTTCATAATAACTTATTTTAATGGATATTGATGGAACAAAAATAAATGACTATAAGGGAGAAAAGTTAAGTGAAAATGCATATAATTTTTTATTAAAATTGAATGAGATATATAATAAATTCAGTGAAAATCTGGAAAGCATAGATTTTGAAAGCGAAAACTATGAAATTGTAGAATTATACCTTAGTTTTGAAAATGAAAATACACTACATCCATTTTCAGGTTTAGTAAAAAAATATTGTCCAAAAATAGAAAAGATTGAATTAAATCTTAATTTCAGAGAGATTCCAAATTCAATTATCGATGTCCCTAAACTAACATTTTTGGATATAAGAGGTGATGTTTCTACTTTTCCAAATATTTTATCTAAATTGGTAGATCTAAAAAAACTTTGGTTATATTATTTAAAGAATCTTACAATATTTCCAAATGAAATCTGTGAAATTTCTAATCTTGAAGAATTACATTTAAGAGGATGTAATTTCAATAATATTTCTAATTCTATTGAGAACCTAAAGAATCTCAAAATTCTCGATTTTACCAAGCTTAATATTACAAATCTTCCAGAAACTATATGTAATTTAAAACATTTAGAAAAATTGTCGGTCTGGCGATCAAATTTAGTTTCTCTTCCAATTAACTTTGGCAAATTGACATCATTGAGGGAAATCGAATTTGGTTATTTACATCATTTTGAAACTTTACCTAAAGTAATGTGTAATCTACCAAATCTTGAAATTTTACAAATAAGTATGTCACCTTTAAGAATTATTCCTGATTCTATTGGGAATCTAAAAAATCTCAAGGAATTAAATTTGTTTGGTACCTTAATTGAGCAATTACCCCAAAGACTCTTTATATTAACAAAATTAGAAATATTAAATTTAAATGGAACTAAACTTAATGGAATACCCTTTATAATTGCAAATTTAAAAAATCTATACGAATTACACATATTAAATACTTCAGTCAATTCACTTCCAGAATCAATGATCTTATTAAGTAATTTAAAAAAAATATATTTTGATCGAGACAAAATTCAGCTCCCTGCAAATCTTTTATTTCATCCATTATACTCATCCATAACAAAAGAACTGGTAAAAAAATCTACTATCAATCAATTAATAGAACTTAGAGAACAAAATGAAGATCTTAAAGAATTAATAGATTCATATTTAAAAGAGATTTTTCAGGAACTTTTTTAAACAGTCAAGAAATTTTATTCATTAAAATTCCTACCTTTTTTGATAAGTATGGAAAAACTTGAGTAGAAATTTTTTTTCTATGTTATTAAATGTATTGAGTTTTTTTCTAATTATTTTTTCTTAAAATTACCTTTTTCTAATTTATTTTTCTTATTTATCATGAAAACTTAGTATTCTATAAGTTGAAAGAATTTTTGAAAGTGTTTTATATATTCTTTAAAATAATAAGATATAATATTTTTAAACAGAAAAGAAATTACCAAAGGATTGGATTTCTTAAAATAAAAAAACCAGAAATAAGTAATTTTTCTAATTATTTTTTCGTAATTCTAATTATTTAATCATAATTACAATACAGTTTTGAATCAAATTAAAATTTAAAAGGAAATTTCAAACATATTATTGGCATATAAAATATATTTAAAATATATACTCAGTATATTTTTAACTTAATCTTATCCAAATGTGATCAATTAACATAATTTTTTTGCCATTCAAAATAGAAATCAAGCTTTGTAATAATAATTTAAATTGTTCATACGGCAAATTATTATTATGACCATCATTCCACCTGGTTTTCAACATTTATCCCAAATTCAAGAAAATACATGTGGAAATTGTGTAAATTATTCGCATGCTTATGATGGCTATTGTATTAAATATGATTATAAAATTACATCAGAGAACACAATTTGCGAAGATTTTTTTCCTAAACGAAAAATCTCGTGTCAATATTGTTTTAAAATGATTAATGAAGATGCTACTA
>CAYPTZ010000664.1:0-2694 GCA_964413395.1 uncultured archaeon
AAGATTTTCCATTAATTACAAAATCATAGTTTAAAGAAAAGGGTTTATTTTTTTTTTAGAGTAAGATTCTGTTTTAAAGAAGTTTATCTTGTCCATTTTATTTCCCTTTTTATTTGTAAAGTAATAATTCTTTTTTTTGATTTAAATCTTTTGAATTATATTGGAATCAAGAAAGAACACTTCCAAACAACTTAGTTAAGCTTTTTTAATTATTTTAGGAAAAACCACCATTCAAAAGTAATATTCACTATTGATGTGAGTATTATTAAGAAAATTTAAGAAAGAATTAAAAAAATTTAAAAAAAAATTATTTTAGTGCCATTCATGGCCACATTTTTTGCAGTAATTAAGTTTTGCATAGGTAGGAACTCCACCTATATAATTAATCGCCTTGGATTTATCGTCCTTCTTACCCACTTGTGTGGAACCGCAACTAGCACATTTTACTCGGTGTTCTGCAGAAACTGGCACGTCTGCGTCATCATCTGCTGGTGCTTGAGTTTCAGGTTCTGGACTGGCTTTTTCTGGTGCTACTGTGCCTCCACTTCCTTTACCTACCATATCTGCGGTGAGACCTTTCATACTATCTGTTTGTGCTATAACAATTCTTGGTTCAGTTCTTGGAAATTCTCCTGTTCCTTCTGCGACATATCTTAATTTAATGGCTTGATTTGGATCTAAACAGGAAATTTTCCATGCTAATTTTGCAGATTCTTTACCTACTTGTTCAGAAAATTCAGGTTGGATATTGGAAGGTTGAAATTCACCAGTTGTAAAGCCTTCAGGAATTTCTTCGATAATGGAAATATTTTGTAATTCAACTCCACCACGATTATTTATCTTAATAGTCACATTAAATGCTCCTTCATGAGCTCCTGGACTAATCGATTTTGCTGATTTAACTTTACGTTTAACATATTCAATTCCAATTATAGGCATTTCAGTTGTTGTATCAATATAACCAGGACCAACTGGGTTAGTATGAGTTATAATCTCAACTGGAGTTTCATATTTGACTGAAATTTGAGGATTTCTAGCAATTATCGGATAGATCATCTGAAGTTTGAATTTAGGTGGTAAATGTGAATCTAAATCAAAAGCTTCAACAGAAATAATATGTTCACTTGTACTTTCTTTGTTATCAGGTGATATTTTTAAAGTGACATTATCACCACTTAAAGTGGCTTTTTTCTCTCCACTTTCATTTAAAACATTAACAATTATTTGATCAATACCAGGAGGTTCAAAATCTTTTGGAATGATATCTTTAATTTTAACATTATCCATATGACTTGTTCCAACATTTGTAATTGTATTTGTTATCGTCATGCCTGTATTTGCATTTGCTTTTACTGAAGGTGGGTTGATTTCTTTCACAGTTGTCGTTCTTAAAACCATGAATTTGGAATCTTCTTTTAAAATAGTTCCTTGTATTTCTTTATGTAATTCATAATTTGCAGTAAAATCTAAAGCTGATGTTAAAGCAGGAACTGATACTGAAGATACTGCAAATTTATGGACCCATGTATCGGTGGCTTTAACAATTTCGTCTGGAAGAATATCAACTAGGATTTCTTCCCCTGTTGCAATTTTTTGAGATACTTTTAGAGATTTGACAGTTACTTCAAAATCTGATTCATTATCAAAATCAACTTCACAATTCCACTTTCCAGGTTGTGAATCATCTTCTTCTTGATCAATACCTGTCATTGTATCAGATAAGGATTCAATAGTAGGGACTATTCCTGATCGAGAACTCATATTAGATCGATATGCTACTTCAACCGTATTTCCTGATTTAATTTCAACATCATGAATTTCACAGCGACCAACTACAGTAGAAGATAGAGTTTCATTTGGATCTAATTTGGCAATTTTCCATACAAATTTCTTTGTATCCAAATCTAGATTGGTTTCACCACCATTACTATTACTGATTTTTACTTCTTTTAGATATTCAGGAACTTGTTTATTTACAACAACATCCTGAATTATATCTTCGCTTACATTTCTAACGTAAAGAGTAATTGTGGTTTCGTCACCTGCTCCCACAACAAAGTTGTGATTTATTCCAGGTTCACTTTTACTTGAATCAATTGTTTCAGTTAATTGCAAAATTGGCTTTTTTGGATCAGAAACTTCATATTTTTGTTCCCAATTAGTCTGTGGTTCCAAACCTTCTTTATTATTAGTTTGAGGCAAATTTGTTAAAACATTTTCATCTACTTTTAATTTTAAATTCCAAAGTCGATGTGAATCTGATGGATTGATAACCTTTAATGATCCAACACAATCAATAGCTTTTACATCGTTAGAGCTATCTAATGTTGTAGTTTCAGTTTCCAATACATCAATTAAAATTTTCCCCTTTTTATATTCGCTCATTTTTTTCACTTTTTTTATGATATAAAATTGCTAATTCATATGGTTTTTCTTCACCTAATAATCTTAATTTCTTAAAATATTCTATGGAAAATTCCTAAAATTATGTTATAGAGAATTTTAAAAAACTTTCTAGAAGATTTTTATTCTTGAAAGATAGTAATAAAATCTCCAAGCAATCAAAATAAGAGAAAAATAAAACGCAATCAATCATAAAAATTTTTTTTATATTATCTTAATAATTCTAATTATTATTCTTTTGAATCTGAACCAATTATTTTTTTTTTTTTAAAAATAATAATCTGACGTTCG
>CAYPTZ010000665.1:0-2687 GCA_964413395.1 uncultured archaeon
ATCGGATTGAATACATGTGTCATTATCCGGAGATTTTAGAATTACCTGATCAGGTAGTGTTAAGTTAGTAGTAAATTTCCAGGTTTCTGACCAATTTGAATGATATCCATAATTTATCGCAATTACACGCCAAAAGTATTTTGTGTATGGAGCTAATTCATTTGGATAATAAGAAGTATCCACAATATCAGCTTGGTTAAAAATAGTAGATGAAAATGTAGAATCATTAGAAACAATTAATCGATATGATGAGGCATTGGCTGCAGGTAACCATGTTAATTTTGGATTTATTTGTATTTCTTCAGAATTATTTATAGGTGAAGTAAGGATTGTAATGGATGGAGTGCTGATAATTGTATCCGTATAAGAAGGTGAAATTAATGGGTACATATCTTTATTATTACCTCCTCCAATATCAAATGGGATACTCCAGATACCAGGATATGATAAATGTTCCATTGCGGATGGATATTTATCTAAATAATCAGACCAATAATTACCAGTATCATTATTATACCACAAATTATTTTTGGAATCATTAGGAGATCCACAATTTATAAAAATGTTATTATACATTGAATTACCAGAAGCAAGGTTATCTGGTAGTGGCATAATAGAAATCGGATGACCCCAGATATCTTTGAACACATTTCCTGTAATAAAACTATTAGATATATCAGTTTCTATACCCTTACTCAATGCATTTATGATTTTATTATTTTGAATTATTATGTTCTTTGAGTACCATCCACTACCTGGTTCAATAGCTCTTCTGGTATTTTTAATAGTATTGCCAATAATCTGGTGATTGGAAGATGATTTGGCAATTGTAATACCTCCATAACAATATTTGATCTCATTATCCTTAATTATCGCATTATCACATTCGATACCAATACCTCCATGAAAATAGAATAGCTCACTATTTTCAATATGGATTTGCGAACCTTTTTCACAGTGAATACCAGCACCACCTGATAACTTACTATTAAATATGGAAAGACTTCCTAACGAATCAATATTAATTCCAACAACAGTGAAAGTTAATATTACATTATTTAATATTAAACTTCCTCCAGGCAAAATAAAAATCCCCCCACTAATATTCCTAGTCTCATTTTCCCATACCGTAGGTTGAGAGATTTCAATATAACTGAAACCACTATCATCAAATTGTGCTAATTCAAGTTCAGGTACAGGTTCAATAATTTCTCCCACAGCCTCAATCAAGGGATAATGGTCTATTCCGTTAGGCAAAATCTCTTGTGGTGTATCACCCATACCATCACTATTTTGATCTTCACCATTATAATCACTCCAGTAATTTCCTTTTCCATTATAATCCCAGAAGTTAATCCCATCATCAAAACCACCTTTTTCATTATTTGTGAAATTATTATGATAAACAATATTTTCAGTTGTATTATCTAAAATAAGACCCATGGAATTCTGAAAAATATTGTTATTAGCTATTAAATTGCTATCTGACCCATAAAATAACTCTATACCCACTTCTGTATTACTTATAGAATTACATTTAATTTTATTACTATTGGATTCATTGAATAAAATAAGACCAGCATCTGCTACTGAAGAAATTTCATTATTAATAACTGTATTATTGTTCGATCTAAACATTTCTATGCCACATCCTTCACTTTCATCTTCCCATCTCATACCAAAAATGTCATTATTTGCAATTATACAATTATCTGATAATATAAATCTTATATGAATCCTGAAATTTTTTAGTGTATTGTTAAGAAAAAGATTGTTTGAAGAAAAATGTGAACGAATTCCTGTGCATGGGGGACTATCAGCACCAATGATTGTGTTATTCGATATTATATTATTATTTGAGTTCTCAGAAAGATAAATGCCAGATGGAAAATTAATAAGCATGTCATTTCCATCAATAAAATTTCCCCAAGACTCTACGAGATGTATTTGACTTTCACCTCTAAACTTATTATTTATTATTTTATTATAGTGAGATCTATCAATTACAATTCCTTTATTATTAAAAAAAATATCTTCTATAGTTACATTGTTGGATAATGCGAGAAATATTTCCCAATTACTTACATCACTTGAATTAATAAGATTAAAGCTTGAAATATAAACATGTTCAGTTCTATTTATTTCAATACAATGGACATGATTTAGTGTATTTATAATAGTATTTTCTGCATTCTCACCAATTAAACTTAAGCTCTTTTCTATAAGCACATTCTCATTATATATTCCAGCATTGACATTTACTATACCAGAATCTATAACTGCATTAACTCCATCTTGAATTTTGTCAAAATGAGTTACACCCCATCCAACGGTATTTGAATCAAATTGTTGATTTACCCATACTGTATCTGTTAATAAACCTTGGCTATAAACATTAAAATTAATGCATAAAAAGATAATGATATTCAAGGTCATATATTTTATGTTATTCATGAATACCCCCTTTCATATTATTAATAGTAACCAACATGTTTAAAACTCTTGTAATTACTATGTGTCTAACTACTAAATAGATTGCAATAATGTAAATCTATCACTCGTTAGATTTAGTTAATTAATATTCCATAATATTACATAAATATTAATTGTAAAAAAAATGACAAAACTATAATTGTTGGAACGGCTATAGGAAAGAGTAAAATAAAAACAATATAGTATAAAAATAT
>CAYPTZ010000666.1:0-2686 GCA_964413395.1 uncultured archaeon
GTTAAGATTCCGTGATTGTTTAGTGTTATAATTGCAAAAGAATTGCTTCGAATTCTGTAAATATCTTTACCACAATTTTTTATTGTTAAATATTCAGAAAAATCATTATCTATATCATATAATTTGAGTTTTCCCTCTGGTGTTCCTACGACTAGATAGTGATCTACTACATCAATTTCTATAATTGATAGATTATCTTCAAAATCATCCTTAATTATGACAATAGTTTTATATTGATTCCAGACATTTCCATCAAAATGCCATATATTAATTTTTCCAAATTCTGAGCGGACTATTAGAAAATTGGAATACAAAACCATCCCAAATACCATAGTATTGGTATTTCCTGTAGAAGGAGTGAATTGAGTGAGAGGAATGGGACTATTTAGTTGAAGTTGAAAAATTCTACCATCATGACAACCGATTAATATTTGTTCCATGTTTTTTACCTTTTTTTTTATCGAATTATAGAATGAGATTTTCACTTATAAAAATGATCCTTCAATCATTCTGATTGGAAACCATTTAACAAACTTCCCTCAACTGACCCAAAATCCGATTATTTAGATAAGGGCCAAATGAGAAAATCTATTTTTAAAAATAAAATATTAATATTGAAAAAGAATAACAAAAGTCCAAACTATTAGATTTTCAGGGAAAATTTGACCTTTAGATATCATTGAAGTAGGAGGATCTTAAAAATAGTTTCATCTAAGATATATATAAAGGATTAAAATTTCCACGTTCATGAAATATGTTAGAATTTGTGATACAAGAAAACCATTAAAAATAAAAACAAATATGTACTACTTGATAATATTTAATTATTTAAAAAGGGAAGAATATGGAACAAACTAATTTTGTAATTGAAGAAGTGCCAGGCAAATTCATATTAACTAATAATGAATTTCGATTTAATATTGAAGGAAAGGAATATTCTTTTCCTCCAGCAGAAATTTCCATAGATACCATAAAAGACAGGAATACCTATGAAGATATTTTCCAAATCAACCATGAGAATAGATTATATAGATACCCTCAATTATTGAATTACTATCAATTAATTCAGAAAGGATTTCGGAGACTTAATGCTTTCCAAGAACATTTGGATTTCTTTGATAAAATAAAAGGATTGCTATCAGAATTACAGCCAAATGACGAGGTTAAATTAGAAAAGGCGATTGAAATTGCCAAGAAAGAAACTAGAGCGTATCGCATCAAAGATTATATTTTGGCAAATTTGTTAAAAAATATTTGTAAAAAAACCGATAGTTTCGAGTATGTTCGGTTGAAAGAAAGTATCCGATGTTTGAAAGCTAATTCACAAATAGATTTACAGAAAATTAATAAATTTGAGTGTTTATCAGAAGTTGATCTAATATAACATGTAAAATTTATTTGAATTGGAAAAAATTTTAATCCAAATTATTCCACTAAGTCATTTTTTGTTGATTTCTATTTATTGCCATTTCATTTTATTATCTTACCCTTTCTATCTCATCCATGCAAATAGTTGGAATTTAGAATTTTTTCTCAGAAATATTAAAATTTTGTTCCAATGATAGTAAAATGATGATATTGTAATTAAAAAAATAATTTATTTCATTGATCTCACATTATGTATTCTTTTATAATAGCACACTTCTTAATTTATCATCGTATACCTTTTTGAATCAAACCAAAAAAAAAGATAGCACCCCGAATTGGATTTGAACCTACATAACATCCTAGAGATTTTTGCAGTTAGGATCTCTTAAAAGATCCATTTTGAGATGCACTATATCCAGACTAAATTATCGGGGCATTGTTGTTGTTTTTCAACCAGATTATGACTATGAAGCTCAATCAATCTGATGCTTTATAGGGGAATGTAAAAAAATTGGAATTGACCTATTAAAAAACGATTTGTTTGTCAGAAGAAAGGTTCGGATTGTCCCGATAATCATCCATTCTTAGCATATAGCTTTCTTTTGATATAGAAACACCCTGACCTTTCAAAATTTTTATTTTTTTTTTATCTTCTTTATTTAAATGCTTTGTATTTATTCCTAAAAATTTTAAATGGGTTAAATTAAGAAGTGATTCAGGCAAAGATTTTATTTTATTACCACTTAAATCAAGTTCTTGTAATTCCGTTAATAGACCAATCTCAACAGGTATTTCAAATAAATTATTCTTGCCTAAATACAATTGACATAATTTCGTTAATTCACCTACTTCAGGAAGGATTGTATCAATTTTGCATTGATCCAAATAAAGATATTTTAGATTCTTAAGATCATAAAACGATTTTGGAAATTTACTTAATGGATTTTGCGATGCATCAAGATAAATTAGAGATTGTAATTGGGTAATTTCAGGTGGAAGATTAGCAATTTTATTATTACGGATTGAGAGGACTTTTAGATTTTTTAAATTTCCGAAAGATGAGGGAATTAGCTCCAATTGACCTGTATCTAGTTCAAGATGTGTAAGTGATTGAAGTTGACCAATAGTGGACGGTAAAGCTAATAATTTTGAGTATCCAAGCCATAATTCTTTTAATCGAGAGAGATTGCCGATCTCAACTGGAAGAGAGCTGAGTTCACTTTCACGTAAAATAATTTTATTCAACTTAGTTAATTGTCCTATAATTTTAGGAAAGGTCTGGAAAGCAGGACCAGTTATTTTAAAATATTCAAGATCT
>CAYPTZ010000667.1:0-2685 GCA_964413395.1 uncultured archaeon
TGTAATTCCAAATACCGATAGAACGCCTAATACTTTTAGCCAATAGACGTTTGGCTTTTGATTTATTTCCCATATTCTTTAGTTTTTCAACTACAATCAAATCGGGATTCTCAACTTTTATTATTTCCTTTGCTGTTTCATCAATTCTCTGTTTCAATGCTCTCTTAGCAACATAATATCCATTGGATTTCTGCTTACATCTCTTAACTCTTTCGATACAACCTTTAATATCCTTCCCATATTGATTTCCATTATTAATACTTGCAAGAGCATTAATTCCCGTGTCAATACCGATACATTCCAAACCTTCTTTCTTAGGTAAAGTAATTATTTCGAAACTGAACTGAACATAGTTCTTAGTAATGATATATGAATTCAGTCTCTTACCGATGTTGTTGTATTTGTTGAAATGTTTGTGGTACTTGATAGGTAAGTCCATTATCATCTTGTTACCTACACTGGCTACGTGTAACCAAGCATCAAATAATCTACTTTCTTCTGTTTGATAATTGTTATTTTTTGTTGGCGCTAAATCAGCGATTGTAGAACTAACATACATCCTATTACCTTTATGAACTGGCTTAACGGCTTTATCTTTCCAACGAAGTTTACTGGCATTAATCATATCAATGGCTTCTCTTGCTGCAACTTTGCGTAACCTTGCTGACAACCATGTTTCGGGAATGTCAACAATTGGTTTCAATAAAAATGCTTTATTTGTTTTATCTGTATTCAACCAGAAATAGTCAATAAAGATATTAACCACCTTTGAGTATTCACTCAAGATGATTGATAGTTCATTCTGTTTTTTCGTTGTGCAGAATTTCAGACTACATTTAGTTGAACGGATTAGTTTCATTGTTATTTCTTGGTTCTTTTTTCTTCAGTTGTTGTAATTTCTTTACCTAATTTAACTGGTGTTGGTTCAATTGATGGGCTGGATGCTGGCTTAACATTAACCGATTTATTTTCATCATTTCTTTTTTCTGAAGATTTAACCACCAAACTTTGTGGTTCATCATTTAATTTTAAATTCTTTTTCATGTTTTATTAATTTAATATAAAAATTATTGTTGTTAATAATACTAATAAACAAAGATAATATTTAAATAATAATTTTAACCAATTTAAATTTCGATTTCTAATATTATTTAATTTAGAATTGTTTTCAATACTTTTATTTTGTGCTTCCAAATCTGCTTGCATTAAATTTTCTAATGAATCATTTGATTTATAATATGAAATATATGATTTTATATCTGTAATAATTAAATAATTTCCATTATAATGCCAAACTTTAAAAAATAAATAAGTAATTATCAGTATTGATAAAAATTGAAAACCAAAAAATAACAAATATGATTCAATTGTTATATATTGATAAAATATATTTATTGTTTTTCCAAATAATGTGCAAATTGAAATAACTATTGCTAACCAAACATACATAAAATAATGAAGTTTGGTTTCAATATATATGCGTTCAGAATCTAAATCTTTTATAGTTCCTTTAGCAACATCTAATATATATTTTAATTTTTCCATGTATATATTTATGATTATTAATTAAACCATTCTAATGAATCATATAATTCTAAAATCTTTTCAATAAATAATGAACATTCCGATTCATTCATTTTATTAATTGAATTTTCATATTCCAATAAATTTCTTCAAAATGTGCTTTAGGTAAATAAATTATTTTCATTCAACAAATATATTAAATTAAATTGATTTTCCAACAAACATATTAAATTAATTGACCACAAGCAGCACCAATTTCAACACCATCAGTTGCATATATTTCAGGATTTATTGATTCTTCCATTAGTTTTCCAATAAAAATTTGTTTATTTTTTGATTCACTATATTTAATATTAACCTTATGATATTCATTGATTTTTAATTTGAAATCATATTTTTTTAACAATTCAGCTAATTTCTTAGCATGTTCATTTGAATCATTAATTTTTTCCAAGAGAATATAGTTTATTTCAACATTTCCATCATAGTTTTTTAATATTGGAAGAATAGTGTCTAATGATGATGTTAATGGAATTAAATTTCTTCTTTCATCCTCAAAGGGTGAATGTAATGAAAATTGTATTTGTGGGAATATTTGAATATTATTAATTAATTCTTTAAAATTTAATATTCCTGCTCCCGATATTGATATTGAAACAGAATAATTAACAAATTTTTTTGAAATAAAATTTATTGTCTTAGCAATATTTATTGTATTTAAAAGAGGTTCGCCACTTCCCATAAAAGAAAAAACAATTCTTTTACCACCTAATTTTTTATCAATTACAATATGATTTATCATGAAAATTATTTCTTCATGAGTAAGTCTTCCTTCATAACGTTCACCAGATTTACAAAATTCACATTTAACTGGACAACCATACATTGAAGATATGCAAATAATGTCTTTATTTTTCCTATCAATATAAATTGATGAAACTTCACTTTTACCCTCAAAAACATATTTTTTTGTATAATGGGGTTTGTTTTGTTCTTCTGTTCTTATTATCCTCATTTTAAATTTATTGTTTCATTAAAAAATACCCATAAACACATCGGTTACCGCCTCTTGAACAATCATAAATGTCATGAATTACACCATCGATAACAGCAGTTAAATGTCTTGAAACTTTAACAATTAACCGACCATTAGGTAATTCA
>CAYPTZ010000668.1:0-2679 GCA_964413395.1 uncultured archaeon
AATTTTATTAAACCTGATCTTCAAAAAGATATTCAAAACATTAAATTTCAAAATTCTCAATATTTTTCCAAGGAAATTATGAACCTGATTATTCACAACCGGCCTTTTGAAGGAGAAACCAAAGCCTATAAATCTCAGATTCTCAATGATGTAAAAAGGGATTTTACCGACACATATCCTTATATAACATTAGATGCAAATTATGAATATTCAGAAAGCGACCGAGATTTTATCCTATTATATTATTACAGCAACGTATTAGGGAAAACTTCTGTCGAGGCTTTAACCTTATTGACGGATTTTAAAAATCCCCCTTCAAATCGGATTATCCCCGAAATATTAGATTTACCAATGGATCTTGTGCAAGATTCTCGATTTTTAGCCACTTTTCAAAATCCTAAAACGGATCAATTTATTCATATTACTGTCCAATCTAGGGAAAAAATTGCCGATTATTTATACTTAGCTAATGGAAACATCGATTTAGATACTATCCTTCGGTTAGATGAAAATCGAGACGCCATCCAAGACCGTGTGAAACTTTATACCTATATTCTTGAAGCCTTTATGTTTACTACAGGAAATTATTTTATTTCGCATAATAAAGATGGGCGTTATTTACCACAAAAACAAATTGATACGGAAATTGATAATTATCTCAAAAATGCGCATAATTCTGATTATTCACCAAATACTGCCTTCACTGCGGTCCATCCAGCCTTTAAACTTATAAAAAAATTAACCCAATTTGATCCCACCCTTGATGCAAAAATCCTGCTTCAAAATGTATTTAATCACAAAATGCTTACTAAATTAATTGAATATGGAGGAAGCACAATAACCTTCCTTGACTATTTACTTTCCGATTATCAAGGCAGTCCAAATTGGCTCATAATTGCAAATTCACCCTCTGTTTTTTACAGATATAATGATCCCCTTCGAAGAGCCCAACTTGAAGATATTTTCTCCTACAATGGAAATCTTAAGGAGGGCTGTTATCAAATACGGCAACTATCCACCTCCCAAATTTCACATCTGCGCAATTATCAAGAATTATGGCGTAATCTTCGATTAATGGGTAAAGAATTCATTTTCGACAATTCCATATTTCCTAAATCTGAAAGAATCTCCCAAAGTCAGAACATGCATATTAAAAGTATATGCCATTTCATCAATTATTTCTCTCTGAAAACTCAAAATCATGAAGTTTTTGATCCCGAAATCGGCCAAAAATTTCATCGATTAAGTTACTTACTTTCGGATTCCATTGATGGTGGAGTCATGAGTTTGGATGAAATTAAATGGTTTGAATATGTTATTCAGTTTATTCTGCAATCTCATTTTCAAGGGGATTTAGACGCATTTAATAATTTTCTTCACCAAACGAAACACTTATATTTCGATAACCCTCGTCGTACCCCTCTTCCCCAAAATTTCCAATATGCACCCTTTCAAGAATGGGCTTTAACACAGCTTAACACAGATTCCTATTCATCGCAAAGTCTCTCCTTTTATCGAGAGATAAATCTTGATGGAATCCCTACATTGATACGTATAGGCTGTCGTTCCAAGTTTGAAAAAAGATATGCCCAATTGTTTGTCAATCTGCCCAATATCGCCAAATTTGTCCCTCCCAATGCTTTTGATGAAATGTTTTATCATCATACGAATTTAATTGTCTACCATCAAGATACCTCTGGGACATGGCATCCTTCCATTCTGGATTTTGGCCTCAGTTTAATTCCTGATCAGGGGAGAGGTATTATTATTGAAAATCTCGGGTTTGGTGAACTCGCATTTGGGAAGGATTATGGATTTCGGAAAGATCTTGCCTGTAAGGCTTATCTCAAAGAGCATTTTGCGAATGTCTATATTGCCATTAAGGGGCAGTATAACTTTTATAAACAAGATGCAATTCAATTCATTGGAAAACAAGCTCCGCTTCTTTCGGAACCTCAAGCTCAATTCCTAATCCAGACTATAATGCAACATCCTTCCTTGGGCTTAGAGCAACTTCTTGCTACCCTCAATCAAATCTATTCCAATGAACCGGGCAACTTGGCCATCGCCAAAATAATTCAGGATGCATTTGGGCTTCTTCGCAATGATCCCAATGGTAATGTTGCTCTCGATGCCAATGGACATATTGTAATTAATTCTATTGATCAATCAAATAAAAATGGCCGTAATTTCCTAAAATGGTGGCAAAATTTTTGGAATTCAAATTTAGATTTAATTGACGATATTTTTAATAAAGTCTATGGTCAATTAAATTATATATTACCTTAATTTTTTTTATGAGTAATTACTTCATTTCATTGAGTGATATTAAATGATAGAAAATGATCCTATCGCAGTCTTGAACTCCTCCGAACAATCATTTCTGAAATCTCTACCTTTCGCAATTTCACCTGTTTCTCAATGGAATATTCATTCCCAAACTTCTTCATACATGATTCAAGCAGGTCATATCACACATTTGCGAATTAATCACCAGAATAAGTTAGCTTCTTTACCTGATTCGATTGGTAATCTTCCATATCTACACATTTTAGACTTGAAATATAATAAACTTAAAACTCTTCCAGCATCTATTCAAAATTTGGGTCATCTCACATATTTAAATTTATTTTATAATGAACTGGAAGTCCTACCAGATAATTTGAGCACATTAAAGAA
>CAYPTZ010000669.1:0-2677 GCA_964413395.1 uncultured archaeon
GAATGTGTTTTCATGAGGTGATAGAGTTAGGGTACACATAATCAACTTTGAGATTGATTGTTATATGTAGATGATTTTTGCTAAAAATGTTATATCTTATACAAATGCTTATTTTAAAGAGAAATCTTTCAAATTTAAATTATGTCGGGTACCTTCCTTCGGAAGATAATCAAAAAATTCATAAAAAAAAGATAACTTACGAACTCAAGAATTATGAATTAATAATGTATTGACTTTTTTTTTAAATTAATTTTTATTACCTTTTCTATTCGATTCTTAATCAATATTAAGTTTTCAGAGTATTATTCAGGATTTTTAGTAAAAATTCTTTTTTTTTTGTTAAATTGGCTCGATTATTTGAATGAGATTATATTGTATTTTGGGGGATATCACTTAAACTAGTTTTTGGCATTCTCAAAGTAAGGTTGGATAAAATCAAAAAAAAACTAGAATTTATCAAAAAAAAAAAAAATTATTTATTTACTCCAAAATCTTTTAGAGTTTTTAAAAAAAATGATCAAAGTATGAAAATTCATATGGTTTAATAAAAAAAATGCATTCTTTTTAAAAGTAACATTCAAATATTACAGTAACATTTCTAAGTTAATGAATTCGAAATTTCGAGATGATGATGTGTTAAGATATTTAGAAACACATACATACGATGAAACAATGACATTCTTTAATATTTCCCGTATGACAGTATCTCGAATAAAGAAAAGAAATAAAGTGAAAATAATGCCTGACAAAATAAACATTGCCATCATTGGTATCGGAAATGCAGCCTCAGCGTTAATTCAAGGTATTGAATATTATAAAACGCGCACAAATAATATTGGTTTATTACGACCAACATTAGCAGGTTATCATATCTCTGATATTGAAGTAGTAGCAGCCTTTGATATTTCATCAAACAAGGTTGGAAAAGATATTTCAGAAGCTATTGCTGAAAATGAATTACAAATTTTAACAACAATGCCAAAACAAAATAAGATCGTTTATATGGGTGAAATGTTAGATGGCGTTATTGATGAAACCCGTAAATTAATCAAGCCTTCAAATGAAACACCTATTGATATTAAAAAAACATTGCAAGAAAATAAAGCTGAAATTGTTTTATGTTTACTTCCATCTGGTGCAGATAAAGCAGTTAAATATTATGCAGAACAAGCACTCCAAGCAAATTGCGCCTTTATTAATGCAACACCAACAACTATTGCAGGAGATAAAGAAATTGCACGAAAATTTCATGATGCTGGTTTACCTATAATTGGAGATGATCTACAAGATCAATTTGGAGCTACAATCGTACATAAATTAATTTTACAACAAATGATTAGGCAAGGAGTAAATATTAAAGAAAGTTACGCACTTGATGTAGGTGGTGGTGCTGAATCATTAAATACCATTCATAGATCTCGAAGTTTGAAGCGAGAAATTAAAAGCAAAACTGTTTCTTCGTCCCTTAATATTACGGCACCAATAGTAGCCGGTACTTCGGATTATGTTCCACATTTGGGAAATGGACGGAATTCAATGTTATGGATCGTTGGAAACGGTTTTCTTGGTTCAGAAATTGTCATGGATATTAAAATTCAAACAAATGATGGACCAAATGGTGGGGCAATTTTAGCGGATGTGATAAGAGCAACCAAAATTGCATTGCATCAAGGATCTTCAGGAGCAATAAATGAAATCTCAAGTTATGGCTTTAAAAATCCTCCTAAAAAAGTATTGTCCCCAGAAGAAGCAGCCAAGGGTCTTGCTAATTTTGTCTTAGGAATGTAAAAAAAAAAAAAATACTTTTTTTATTTTGTATTGAATAAGCCAGGAATAAAAAATAATTTTTTTTCATTCATTTTTAATATTTTTTGATCATAGAAACGTTTTAAAACTCGTTTTGTCTTTTCATCATCCCAATCTGTGGCAGCTTCGATATCTTCCATATCCATTTCACCATGCGTGACAAAATTTCGCAACAATTTTTTCATTTCTTCATCAAAAACTAAATCTTCATATAGATAAATATTTACTCCAGAAAAGGAAATTTCATCTAAAATTACTTGATTTTCTTTTAAAGTATCTATTACACCTAATAATTCGAATTTTTTTAGATTTGGAAAATCTCCTTGATTTAAATAATATTGCAGGGCAAATAAAGTGATTAAACCACCAGTTGTACTTTCTAAATCTTTAAGTATTTTACCGATACTAATCATAATTCCCTGTTCTCTCTCTTTTTCATTTTTATCTTCGATTATTTCTTCAGCTTTTTGAATATCATCACCTAAATCTTTTAATTCATCTTGAATCGCTTTCTCTTTCTTAATAGATATAGATGCTTGTTTTTTTTTTTCTTCCTTTTTAATACCTACTTTTTCATCAATTAGTGGTGGTTCATCTTTCTTATTCTCATTAGCCAATTCTTCAATTTTTTTATTAGATTCCTCTAATTCTTTCCATTTATTTTTTAGCCTTTGTTATTGTTGGGGGCTTGGGGTCAATTTTAGGTTCCATAATGGGTGGCGTAGTTATGACATGGCTGATATTGGTGTTGGATAAGGTGCAAGAGCTTCCATACCTGGGAGAGGCCTTAGTGTCATTTTCATCAAAATGGATGAACCTTGCAGGACTCCCGAATATCTCGAGCATAATTTTTGGCCTAATAATTGTGTTA
>CAYPTZ010000670.1:0-2670 GCA_964413395.1 uncultured archaeon
TTTGTTCATCAGAAAGACCATCAATTTTGACAAAGCTAAAAATAAATAACACTGATGTACAAACGAAAATAATCAAAATGGAAATTTGATTTATATCCAACATTTTTTCTATAAGATACGCCCCGATTTCGAGAGATATTAGAAATCCAATTATCAATATTGCGATATTTACTAAAAATATACGCCCAGTATAAGGTCTCTCCCCTAAATCACCTGAAATTAGAATTATTATTTGAAAAAATAAAATAATCATTAAAATAAAATATTCATACATATTAGATTCTACTTCCTCATTAGTTCTCATCATATTTAACCCAATAAGGATAGTAATTACAAAAATAATTGCAGAAATGATTGATTTGCGGCCATAATAATCAAAAATAAATCCTAAAACAAAAGCAATAATGATTCCATAAATAAGTAAACTTCCTATAATATGTGGAAAATAAACGTAGAAAAAATTTCCTGTAAAGGTTGTTTGGTTTAATATTGTTAGCACCAATCCCAAAATAAACCCAAATAATAAAAAGATCAAGAAATAGGTATTTATTTTTTTATTTTTATAAATAAATTTCAAAAATTCTTTGAAATTCGCCTTTTTCTTTAATAATTCAACCTTTTTTTTCTTAAATATATTATATTTATCTACAAATTTCTGATAATTGTTTAATTTTTCAGTCGATTCACCTAATTTTTCTTTAGTAAAAGCTTTATCTATGATTTTTTTTTTTACATCAACAATAGAGGAATGAAGAAAGGTTTTTTCATTATTTCTGGTAAATAATAAAAATAACCCAACAATAAATGGAAAAAATATTATATTCATAAATTCTAATTTTAGCATTCGATAAACGAAATCAATTATCATGGTAAAAAGACCAGTTAATATAAATAAAATAGCAGAAATTCGCCCCTTTTCTAAGGTACTAGTTTCTTGAGAAAAATATACAAAAATACAGTTGAGAATAAAGAAAATCAATAAAGATGTATAAGAAAAGAAAAGAATTTGATAAGTGGAATTTCTCCAAAAAGCTTCATACCTGGTGACAAGACATAAAAAGGGATACACAAAACATAAAATAGAAATAATTAGATACTTACGAAAATTTAAATCAATAATTAAAAAGGCCAATACTATCCAAATACCAATCCCAATTAAAAATCCATTATAGATTTTTTCATAGCTGAAATAATAGACCATATCTCTAAAGGAACTTAACATCACGACATTAGAATATATAATACTGATTAACCCAAATAAGAGAATTAATAAAGACCAAAAAGATTTTTGTGAAATTTCTAAATTATTGAAGAGCTTATGAAAAAATTTACTTAGTCTATATAGAAATTCATTTTTAGTCTTTAAATTTCTAATATTTTGAGATTTTGGGTTATCGATGGATTCAATCATTTCAAATTCTTTTTTATAAGATAAATTAATATAATTATTATATTCTTTTATTTCTATCAATAAAAATTCTAACATAATAATGCTTGTAATATTATTAATTCAAATACATCTTACATAGTTATATAATTTTGTTTAGATTTCGGTATAAAAAAATTCATTCGGATCAAATAATATGATAACAATTATAGAAGCTCAAAAAAAATCAATAGAGAGTTTAAAAGAATCTCTTCTAAAATTAATGAAAGATATTGATTATAAATCCTCAAATTCAAAAATCTTTTTAAAACCAAATATTGTTGATGCTGTTTCACCCAATATCCCTACAATTACTCACCCCAATGTAATCGGCGGAATTATCCTGGCATTACACGATAACGGAGCAAAAAAATTTGTTATCGGTGAAAATTCTGAATACTTTTCATTTAAAGAAGAACATTTTGAAAGGCTATTGTAGGTTACTAAATACTATAGTCTGCAAAAAAAATTACAGCATAAATATGGCATTGATATTCAATTTGAAAACCTCGAATTCACAAAATTTGATGATTATCAATGGAAATTTGGAAATTTACAACAACCAAACTTATGTAAAACGCACGAATATATCAATATCCCAAAAATGAAATCACATTTAATGACAGGAGCCACACTTTGCATCAAAAATCAAAAAGGATTATTAAAATTAAATGATAAAAAACTTTTTCATTTAGGATATCATAATAAATCAAACCTGCATGATTGTATTCGTTTATTTTCTGAATTAATATCTCCAAAATTAAATATTGTTGATGCAACAACAGCATTGGAAGGAACTGGGCCCGCATTTCATCCAGAAAATCAAACAAAAATTAGAAAAATGAAAATTCTCATTGGAGGAAAAGATATGTTTGAAATTGATAATGCTTGCTTAAAGATTATGGGAATATCTTCAGAAGAAGCAACTCATATTAAATTTTCTGAAGTTAATCTCTCAAATGAGAGTTTACCGTTAATTCCAGCAGATCCTCCATTTCAAAAACCAAAGAAATATATAAAATATGGTAATATTTTTATGTATTGTTCCGATTGGGGTTGTACGGGCTGTCAGATGGCATATTCCCGGATTTTTAGAAAAATATCGTTCAATCCTAATTTGTTACAAAAATTCCATTTATTGAAAGAATTATATCCTAAAATTGAATTCTATATCGGTAAACAAAATATCAACAAAATTAAACAAAATAACCATCCTAAAATTTTTTTTGGAAATTGTACAAAAA
>CAYPTZ010000671.1:0-2670 GCA_964413395.1 uncultured archaeon
CTCTATTTGTTCAATAAGTCAATTTTTAAAAATAAAGAAAAAAAAATTACTTTTCTCCTTTTATCAAAATTTGGTCATATTATTAGATTCGAGTATATATTCCCATCAATTCAGCTTTCTCGATAGTATTTTGAGTAACCAATTCATAAAAATTACCCTTTGTTGGATTTGGCAACTTTTCTACATTTAATGCATATAATTTGAAGAAATATCGATGCGTTCCACTCGGAGGTGCTGGGCCTCCATAATCTTCTTCCCCATAATCATTCGTTATTTGTTTTGCATCCTTAATGAGAGTTCCCTCTGGAATTTCTTGAATATTTTGGGAAATATCGTATACAAGCCAATGAGTCCAAGTTCCTCCAAGAGCATCGGGATCATCCACAATTAATGCAAAACTTTTAGTATTTTTGGGAACATCTTCCCAGGCTAGATGTGGATTAATATCTTCTCCACCTCTCGAAAACTTTGAAGGAATACTTTCTCCCTGTTTAAAATTGTTACTAAATATTTTCATATTATTATCATCACTATATATTGATTTTAAAAGAAATCTCATATTTAAAAAATATTGCTAAATAGGCAATCTAAAATTGTAGATAAAAGAATTATAGAAATCAAAGTTTTAAAATTGGATTTCATTATTTCAAGCTTAATTATCATCGTCTTAAAATATGCTATGTGATAAATTGAGTTGTGTTAAAATGGAAAGAAAAAAATCGAATCCAATTGGATTCGGAGTTAGAAATTTTCTTCTTTTCGTTATGTATAGACACTACGAAAATGGAATTACTTAAGAACATTCTTATATTGCATGTAAATTTAAAAAAAAGAAATTAGTTTAAAGATATTCAATTGCAAGGGAAACGTCATTTTGTGTAATTTTCTTGCGTTTTGAGTGTTTGGCGAATTTTAAGGCCATAGTGGTTAATTTCTTACTTCGTTCTTCAAGATGGTATAACAATGTTTCTACTGCTTCTCGGCTTACAATTTGTGCGCCGGCTTTTTTCATGAGAGCTCGTAATGGGCTCCATGCAAATGCTCTTCTTTTTTTTGCCATAATAATAAACTCCGTGTTTTTAAGAATATTAGTTGCCTCCAAAGTGAAATATAATGTGCTTTCAAGGATAAAATGGAGGTAAACTAATATTATTTAGGAACGTTAGATATATAAAGGTTTGGGTGATCTGAGTAAAAATTGAAGCCAATTATCATGGATCTTCAAAAATATCGACAAAAATGATTGGTTCAGAAAAGGAAGATCCTAAGATTTCCATGCTTCAGAAATAGAAAATAAGGGGGTTATTGCGAGATCAGATCAGGAAAAACGAGGATGAGGAGAAATAATTTTAAATAGT
The DNA here is from genome assembly GCA_964413395.1 of uncultured archaeon. Lineage (GTDB taxonomy): Archaea > Asgardarchaeota > Lokiarchaeia > Sigyniarchaeales > Promethearchaeaceae > Lokiarchaeum. Next base: position 1,359 of record CAYPTZ010000671.1, read on the forward strand.
TAAGTATTTGATAAAAAAGGTTTTAAATTATTAATACTGTGATTTTCAAAGAACTTGGTTTACTATTCATTTCCTATGACCAATTCTAGATTATCATTATCATTGATTATAGTTTTTTTATCTAATATAGTGCATAATAATCTTGATTTATCATATTATTCGATCAAATTATTCAATTAAGCATTTTGTCTATCAATCATATTGAAAATTTTATCCTTGGAATAAAAAATGAATAATTTTTTTATTTCATCTTCTGGCCTTATATATTTATGAAGAAAACTATTCATTCAAAAAATAAAAAACAATTATTAGATGTAAGACATTATCCCATTCGTCCTCATATAGGAGTCGGCGGACTTATCCTTTGGAATAATTCGATTTTATTAGTTAAGCGTAAATATGATCCCGATGCAAATTTATGGGCAATTCCAGGAGGTCATCTTGACTTGGGTGAAAAATGTCTCCAAGGGGCTTTACGCGAATGTCAGGAAGAAACTGGATTGGATTTGAATCCTGGTAAATTGGCCAGTGTGATTGATAAAATTGATTATGATCATGAGGGAACAGTTGAATATCATTATGTCCTATGCGACTATTGGATGATCTTAAGCAACAAATACTCTCTGGAAAATCCTCCCATTCCCACTCCAAAATCCGATGCCTTAGATGCCAAATTTGTCCCTTTTGATGAATTAATGACCTATGATCTCACAAAAACTGTTATTGAGTTATTTCGAAATTTAAAGTATATTCCATAAAAAAAACCATTGTATACACCCTTGATATTATGTCACGAATTCTTATCAACTTCCCTTTTATTCGTGATATATAAATTTTAGTGGTATGGAGATTTTCTTTTAAGAAATCTAATCGAAAATTAGATAAATCAAAAATAATGATGGAGTACAAATGTTAGTGTTTTGAATAATAATTTAAAATTTTTTTGTTCAACCTATTTTCTTGTCCTCTTCCCTTTTGTTTCTTTTTTCCTTTTTTTCCCTTTTCCTTCGTCTGTCATCTTTCCCTCCTCGTTATCCTTCAATAATTGTATCATGTAAAATCACAAAATTTTTAATTCTTTCCGCACTCTTGTACTTAGAATTTTTTACTTTCTAATATTCCATCTGTGTGCCCTTAGATTAGTGGTATATTGCTTGCTTGGCATGCAAGAGGTCGCGGGTTCGAGTCCCGTAGGGTCCACTATTTAAATTATTTTAAATTTTTTCCTTATTGTCTAATATTTTTATGAAAAAAAGCATAAAAAAACATAGATCTTCAGAATAATCTAGTGTCAATGAATTTACATTTATGG
>CAYPTZ010000672.1:0-2664 GCA_964413395.1 uncultured archaeon
AATAATTACAATAACTATTTTCTTCTTTAATATTCTTTATTTCTAATGATTTAATAGAAAATTTATTATTTACTTTTGAAATATTTTTATTTTTTTTATAATTAAAATTAATAGAATTAGTATTTTTTACATAACAATTTTTCTTCTTATTTGTATATAATCCTATATTAGCAAACACAGCCTTTCTTTGTTTATCATTCTTAAATTTCATTTATGCATTTCTCTTAATTTTTCTTTTAAATATTCATGTATTTCTTTGTGCCTTCCTTCTGCGAATTTCTTAGGCTTAGGAAGTGAATGTTTATCTACTGTTGGTTCCCATAATAATTGTTGTAATAAATTGTTTATAAATGTTTCCCATTGACCGGGTATAATTAATAAACATCATAAAAACACAAAATGTTTTTGAATTAGAAAATCCTATCTGTTCATTTAATTCTCTCGGAATCTTAGGTCTAATAAAAAATGTTCTATCCCATATACGGCAATGATGGGCACACAAATTCCGAATATATACTAAGATATAAACCCATAAAATAAATCTTTTTTCATCAATCCCAAAACAATCTTCTAAAAATTTTTTTCTGTCTCTTCTCATTAATCCTTTAAATAAAATAGATAACTGTCCAAAATAAATTATTTCAATAGCTATCCAGAGCGTAAGATAATCTTCCTCCTTATATACGCTGTAAAAATTTTTAATAAATTCTTCATGGCCTCTTTTGATGCTTTCCATCAATTTATCATTCCATTCTCTATGTTCGAAATTACAAGAAATATTTTGAGGATCAATGTAAGTAGAGGGTCCATATCGATGGGAAAAATAATAAGCAAATTTTGTTCGTAAAGCATTTTCAATATTCTCTAATACATTAAAAATTAAAGACCTTAATATTGTCTGTGTCAACCTTTGAGGGTAGCTTTCTTTGGTGAAAATAATTTTTATGGCTTGAGCAGACCTAATCCTTAAAATTTAATTAAAAAATTAATAATTTAAGCAAAGAAAATTCAAAATATTATTATTGTTAAAATTATTCAAATACTTAGAATAACGACAAGAGAATTTAATTCTAGGATGCAAGCCAACCCCCATCTACAACTAAAATGTGACCATTCACAAAGTTTGAAGCTTCTGAAGCTAAAAAGACAATTGGTCCAAATAAATCATCTAACTTTCCCAATCTTTTCATTGGTATTCGATTAAGTACCCAATTAAGTTTCTCTTTATCCTTCAGAAAAGATTCTGAAATCACTGTCACAGTAAAAACAGGCGCAATTGCATTAACATTGATCCCCTGATGTCCCCATTCTATAGCTAACGACCTAGTTAATTGATTAATTGCTCCTTTACTAGGTGCATAAGCAAGATCTCCGGCTCTCCCTTGAAAGCCTCGAATTGAAGAAATATTAATTATTTTACCTTTTTTATTTTTTAACATCGCTTTTCCGACATGTTTACAACAAAGGAATACAGACTTCAAATTCACATCAATAACTTTCTGCCATTGTTCAGTATTAAAATTGACTGATTTTTCGAGATAAACTGCTCCTTGGCTATTAACCAAAATATCAATAGTTTTAAATTTATTCATTGTATATTTAACTAAATTTTTAACCTGATTTTCACTAGTCACATCAGCAGAAAAATATATACCTTCTTGACCAATTTTTTTGATTGCTTCAGCTGTTTCTGATAAACCATCAGGACCACGACCCACTATACATACATTTGCACCAGCACCAGCTAATGCTAAAGCCATTGATTGGCCTAACCCTTTATTTCCACCTACCACAAGTGCAGACTTTCCTTCTAAGAGAAAACTATCTTCTACATTTGAAGCTAATTTTGTTAATTGTTCAATATTAAGTATCTTTCCCTTCCTCCATTTCAATATCTATCAAGCCAGTTTTGGAATCAGTAACTCTCTTAGTTTTAACATCCTTAAGAACAATGAGCCCCATTTCAACACGATAACAACATCTGGAACCTGGTTCTAGATGGCCAACGTAAACTTTGTCACCATTAACATCTCTAACAGTCACATGAATATGTGGTTCTCCTCCGGCTACAGAACCTAATAATGATCCTATCTCAACCGGCCCTTCAATATTAATATATTTGTCTTTGGGTGGCAAATCTGCATGTTCAATAATATGGATTTTGCAAATATCAAAAGAGCCAATTCCTGAGGTTATGAGAGCAGCATCAATATTTTTCTTTTTAAAATATTTTTTTAACTCTTCTATAATACATTCTCCCCTTCTAAAAGAGACCATTTCAACATCAATTCCATTCGTGGCTTTTATTGTTAACATTTTATAAACTCCTTTTTTTAAGATAATCTGTTAAAACTACTCGAAATTAGTGCATTTTTAGCTATATTCTTTCAGCCATATTTGAAAGTCTATCGTAAACTTTGAAAAGACTTTGGTTTCCGTAATGACCTTCATTGTGGGCTTGCATTTCCGTATATAGTGAAGAAACGAGTTGTGTACCAAAAATTGGAATTTTTTTAATATAACCTGATTCCATCGCTATTCGTAAATCCTTTAGCTGTAAATCAACTTTAAATCCAGCACTTGTATCCTTGCTAATAATTTTTTCGCCCAAATTCTCTAACATCCACGAATTTGCAGCGCCTCCCATAATTACTTTTCTTAAGG
>CAYPTZ010000673.1:0-2662 GCA_964413395.1 uncultured archaeon
AATCAAAAAAGAAAAAATAAAGAAAAAATTAAGGAATAATAAAGATCTTACTCTATTTTTTTCGCTTCTGATGTAATAAAGCCAATATTGATACCCCAATACAAAGAACTAGGCCAAATGAAGAATATCCTGAGATTTCAAACTTTCCATCTCCCTTATCGTCCTCATTACTTGAAGAATTATCAGTTGTAGTTGTGGTTGTAGTTGTGGTTGTGGTTGTGGTTGTTGTAGTATCATCCACAATATCAGGAATCTCCACACTATTACCATTAATCGTTAAAAGCCTAGTTGTCATAATGACGTCTACATCTCCTGATTCCATTTTTTGAAGTACATCCATTATAAATAAAACTCGAATTCCCTCGGAATTGTATAATATAGACATATCCATGTTCATACCAATATCTAAAACGTCCATTTCATATCCAATTTCAATCCCCATTTGACTATTTAGCGAATTTACTATGGCATTTGAAATATCCGGAGTTGATGATATCATTGTATAAACATCCGTAGCAATACTTCCTATCATAAATCCAGCAGGAATAAAATAATTTTCTGCTGGGTTCATAACGATATGAAACATACTATCTGCTGAACCTGAATCTTCATAATTTGTTTCTACAGAATCAAACGTTGTCCAAAGACCATTCGTATCTGACTCATATATATTTAAAGATACATTTGTTTCTGCCACCCCAATGTCTTCAACATTTGTAACCATTATTCTTGTGTAACTTGTGATATCCGCTGTAGATGAACTTTCAGTCACTGTCTCGAAAATAAATTCATCGCCAATTGAAATATTCACATCGTAATTCCATGCCGATACTGATGGAATTGTCAATAATGGAACAATTAGAAATACTATAAGTAAACATCCATTTTTTTTCTCCAAATTATTCACCACTCATTTTTATTCAAATCTGTTTAGATTCCACAACTTTATTTTTGATTCCCATTTCAATTAACTCTCAAAAATGTGCATTGTATATAGTTAATTGAACTACGACTATATAAAAGGATGTGGAAACTTTTTTGAACTACCCTATCCTTTTTGAGTTTTCCCACAAATCAAATCCCATTTTCTATTTTTCCCCTATTCTATCATTTTTTTTATTCAATTATTTCCCAGCTCTATCATTTTAGATAATTTTTGTAGTCTCCTCATATATATACGAATTACAAAAATTCTAAAATCTATCGCACAAATTTAATTATATATCTGATAAAAAATATCTCCTGATATATCATTTTATATCCCTATTTATGAATTAATACGAATTTTATGATAAAATTGGTGAATATCTTGAATATAAAACCAGAAATTATTGAAAATATCTTACATCAGTATGAATTGGGTGAAATTCAACATCCCCTCCAAAAATTGGACAGTGGTTTTGAAAGTGATAATCAATTAATAACCACAGATATAGGTCAATTTGTGATAAAAGCATTTAATCATAAAGAAAAGCCTCGAATTTCAAACTCTATGCTTATCGGGGAATATTTATTTCAAAAAGGTATCAAAGTTCCAAATTCGCTTCGAAATAAAACGAAAGACTTAATTACCGAATTCAATGATATTATCTTTGCTATCCAATCCTATATCCCTGGAAAGCCCTTCATTGATGAAAATGAAGATCCCACTCAACTGGATCAATATTTAGAATTCTACGGAAAAGAAACGGGAAAATTTCATCAGGCAACATATGACATGGTGAACACTTTAGGAATTACAATATTTCTGAAAAGTGGTTCCTCTATCAATTGGTTAAAAGATCTCGCAAAAAAATATATGTTAGATGACGATTATGTCAAAAACCAATACAAGATTTGGGAAACTCAATTTGATTCATCGTCAGCGGATTCACTCACAACAGCCGTTATTCATGGTGATCTCGGCCCAAAAGATTTCTTTTTTCAGAACAAACTATATACAGGGATGATAGACCTGAATGCTGCAGAATTTAATTTTCTTCTATTTGATGTAGCATGTCAAATCATGTACTGTGGATTACTATGGGGAAAACAACAGGATAAAATAACTCGATTTTTAGAATCTTACCTCTCACAATCACCCGTACAATTGGAAGAGCTTAAACATTTACATCTTATTTTGCGAACACGGTGGTTATTACAAATTTTATATCATCAATATCGCTATAAAAAAGGGATTATTCAAGGAATAGCATCAGGAGATGCATCATTGAACTTACAGGGAGTTCATGATGGCATCAATATGTTGAAAGAAACGAATAAATTACCACCGGATTACTATTATCAAATTATGAAAAAAAAATAACTCAGGATTTAATTTGTTTTTTCAATTTTAACTGAAAAAAGATTCTAAATTGATTATTGTATGATATTGAGTAGGTTCCAAGCGATCTTTGATAGTTTCATTAATAAAATCGAAACTATAATTTGATTCAGCTTTACTTAAATTATCCCATCCCTTTTTAAAATCCTTAATCTTGGATTCAATATTATCGGTTTTTCCCTGCAAAAATTTTAGGATTATTAAAAATAATGTAGCAAAGCTAAGGTAATAATTATCAGATATGCGGTTACGGATTCCAGTGGCAAAAATTTCACCTCTTTTATACTCTTTTTGAATTATATATATCTCCAGTAATCCCATAACTGCCAATTCCCATTT
>CAYPTZ010000674.1:0-2661 GCA_964413395.1 uncultured archaeon
TGATTTTGTCTTTCCATCAAACCTGCTTCTAATGCCATTGTTTGAGCTGGAAGCAAAGTTATACGCTTTTTTTTTTGATAATATAATTTCAAAGGTGTTGGTAACTCAAAATCATATATAGTTTGAGGTTTTTTTTTTGGTGTAGTAATTTTCTTTTTCTTTATTCCAACTAAAGTGACTTCTTTGTGTTCTAGAAAATTGAAATTTGGATTAAATACATTTAATACTTTAACTACATCGCGATATTTTACTAATAAATCACGTAAATATACTTTCAATGAAGAAGAAATATCAATTTTTTGCTTTAGACTTGATATAACTTCCATTCCTGCACACTTTTTACACACGAAGAAAGCTTGATTTTTATAACGTGTTTTTTCATCTATGATTGTATATTTTTTTTTTTGCTTACACAAATGGCAAAAAATATAATTCCGTATGTTCGTATATTGTGTACTTTTCAAGTATTCATAAATAGGAACGAGACTTTTAAGATAATCGTTCATTTGGCTTTGTTGAATTACATGAGTTTCAGATTCTATCACTTGGTTTTGTTGAAGATTATACCCTTGAGGTTGATTGAGATTATTTCCCGGTACAATGAATTGTGCATTGATGACAAAATTCCGAAATTCCGTAGGATCTACAATTTTTAGGTTTTTTTCATTGATTTTAGGGTTTAATATACGTTTCCAAAGTTTAAAAGGAATTAAATTCTCTGATTCAGACCCCTTATCAAAAATAACAAGGCCAGTAAAAAATGGTTTATCTAAATAACGAATTTCATTATAAAAAACATTATCTTTAATTAATTGAAAACAAATAACATCAAAATAGGGTTTTTTAGGATGTTCTTCATCTTTATCAATAATCATAAAATATTTTTTCTTTTGCAAAATACCCGCTAAGGAAGGACTCATATATACTTTTAATAAAATTCGATGATTTTTTTCTTTTTTGATTTTAAAAGAGTTAAATTTTCAAATTTAGTAATTGCTAAGATATTTCAGTTGAATATTTGCATCGATTGATGAATTAAAATAGACAAAAAAAATTAAAATCCAAAGGCTGACTTTATATCTTTATAAATTTGAGCAATTTGTGCTAATTTTGCTTCATCATTCATTGCAGATTCTATCCACCCTGCACAGCCGCCATCTTTTACCCATCCTAAGAATATTTCCGCATTAGTTCGATCTTCACTCATAGGTTATCACTAGATCTATATCTTTTTACTCCTTAAAAAATTCTTTTTTTCCATTTTTCATCACTTACTCGGAATTTTTATAACTAATTTCATCCATATATGATACAACAAGTGATATAAATATGAGCCCAATTGTGATTAAAAGTCCAAACTCGGATGAAGTATGGAGTTCTTGGAAAAGAAAAGCCTCGAAATCTCAAAATTTAGAGAAGCATTATGGGATTAAGGGTGCGGTATTTAATTTAGACAATATTACTGCAGCTGAATTTGTTAAAGGAGTTAATAAAGCTGCAATAATCTATTTTGAAAAGAATTATGAGGTAAAAGTTGTTGTAAGTGGTAAAATGGAAAAAATGCAGAAAAATGCCAAGGACATAGAAAAAGTGAAATTTTATCAATTCAAGAAGCAACCTATCAAATCTGAATGGAAGGGAAGTGAAGAATATCCTGATTTCCTATCTTTAAAACAAATTCCATGTTCAAAATGTGGTGGAAAAGGCGGAATAAGCTGTAAAAAATGTAATGGTGCAAAGTTAATTGCATGCCCTGATTGTAAAGGAACTCAAAAAGCTTGTAAGAAATGTGATGGTACAGGAAAATATACTGTTGAAATTCGAAGTTCTAATGAAAAAGAAGATAAAACTTCTAAAAAAATCGCAATAAACTGTAATTCTTGTTTTGGAAGTGCAAAGATTAATTGTACATCATGTGGTGGTACAGGGAAAATTCCATGTAAAGCATGTAATAGTATCGGATTAAATTCCTGTAGTGAATGTAATGGCCATGGTGTGCTTTTCAACTATATTATTAAACCTGTTCCATTTTTAAGCGAATTTGGTTCCGAACCTATGATTTTATCATCAGTAAAATTGTCTGGATTGGAAAAGGAATTAGGAAAAGAAATTCAAAAGACAATTGAACAAGTAGAAGGGATAATAATTAAAAATCCAGAAAAAGAATTGGATCAAAAATTCGTAGAACCAAATCTTGGATACTTTTCAAAAGAAATCGCTAAGATCATAAAAGAAAGTGAAAAGGAATGGAAAAATGCAAATAAAGATAAAGATACTAAAATAAAATTGCCAATTTTCCTATTTCCAGTATTAGCATTAGATTGTGTGACTAAGAAAGGAAAATCTTTTCAAGTTTTAGCCATTGGCTCCGATAAAAAATTCCAAGTATTTGGAAAAATATAATTTTTTTATTTATTTTAATTTATCTAATTAGGTGAATTCTGAGTGAGTAAAACTGCCCAAATGGAAAATACTCAGAATAACGATGAGATAAGTAGATGGCTTATAATATTTGGATTATCAATTTTAATGGGTATCATTGGTGGAATATTTGCAGTATTATTACGGTATCTAATTGAAATAATACAGTTTTTTTTTCATGAAAATCTATTACCAGAAGTAACTATATATATTGGAACGTTTAACCTTGGATTGATATTA
>CAYPTZ010000675.1:0-1989 GCA_964413395.1 uncultured archaeon
TCATTTAAGATCTCTTCCATCATGGATTGGAGAACTTACCAATTTAACAAGTCTTTCTTTAAATAATAATTATTTAACTATTCTCCCTGATTCTATGCAAAATATAATATATTTGCGATCTATTAACTTATCTGATAATAAAATTTCTTTTCTTCCTTCTTGGTTTTCAAATTTTTCTAACTTAACAAACTTTAATCTTGCTGGCAACCCTCTAAAATCCTTACATGGCATTCCAAAACTACTTTTTTCTCAATTTTTCCTTATTTTAGATTTTAATAAACTTCCAAAGGCAGCTCAAAAATTTCTCCCCGCCCAAAAAAAAAATGCACTATATGAATACTATCGTAAAAGTCCTCGAGAATTGGCCCATGAGTATGTTCATAATGCTCACGCTATGAAAGAAGACCAAATTCACCGCTTGATTTATGAATGTTCACATCACGAACGAGAATATCTTGAGAAAAATCTCCCTCAAAATTCTTCCATCCTTGCCAAAATTAATGAAAAATTCCTACTCACTAAAGATGACTTCTCTATTTTACTATAGTTTATTATGAAATAAGCCTTAATAATCATTCCAATTTTCAATTAAGTTTATTAATTTTGAATAATAAAGAAAAAAGTTCCGGGAGTGCGATTCGAACGCACGAACCCCTACAGGACTGGATCTTAAGTCCAGCGCCGTTAATCGTGGTCTGACCCATTTTCAGTAATGGGGGTTTACCAGAAGGCCCACATTGACCAGGCTTGGCTATCCCGGAGTGTTTTCGGACAAATACAGTTCTCTATTGAAGAAAAGATATTTATACTAAGATATTAAATTTGAGATGAAATAAAAAATTTTTGGTATGGGATCATGATCCCTTATAAACGGAAAGAAATGGAGGGGGGAAGATGAACAGGAGAGTTGAAAACGAATGAATATTGTCGAATAACGTTGGGGAAGAAAAAAAAAAGGATGGTTAAAGAGGATCGAAATTTAGAAAAAAAAAATTAAAAATCTAGAGAACATTTTTTCTGAAAAGATTTAGATAAGGTTAGATTTTGAGCAGACCTATGAATAATATCTTGAAATTCGATTAGGATATCTGCTCCTCCATATATATTTTTCATAGCTTCTTCAGCGATTAATATCATTGTTCCATTAGAAGTATAAGTTTCATATAAATGTCCATAATCCATTAGGCCATCTTGCCATGAATATGTTTTAACCATAATTTTACCTTTCTTATTTCTCCATAGTTTTTGATCATTCGCATCTTGAATCCAACCAAACTGTTTGCATGTTGAAGGATTCATTTGTATAGACAAAATTCAGGACAAGGTAAGATGTATTTAAAACAATTATTTTCATGCAGGGAAATTATATAATCTTCATTATTATCGCTTAATTCGTATTGACTTGATTTTTTTAAATCATCCTTTTTAATGGTTCGGTAGCTAAGAACTCTTTTTTCAAATCTTCTTCCTTGGTATTGATGATACAAAATGTAATATTGAATCGCAATAATATAAAAATTATCAAATTTTGGAGGAATTTGACAAATTTCGACCTGATTACATGTTTCTTCAGAAATCCTGTATGATTTTTCAGAATAATTAATGAAAGAAGGTTTTTTCTGAATCTTATTGGTAAATATATGAAAATTAAAGAAATCATAAAAAATTTCACTTTGTTGGTAATTTTTCCATAGATTAAACGTTTGGTTATCATTTTTTGATAAAAAATTCTCATAAATAGCCATTTTAGCCAGTATAGTTGATTGCAAAAATCTAAATTCTAACCCTTCTTTGATCAAACGTTGACGTTCTGTCTCATCAGCTTTCATTAAAAAAGATTCAGAAATATTTTCTTCTAATTCACCAATAGAATCTAAAATATCTATTTGTGGAACTAATTCTTGCTTTAATATTGAAATCAAATAGTGAGAAAAATAGGATAATTCAGTAAAATTTTGGTTAAGAAATTCAAAAAAAGTATCTTTAATA
>CAYPTZ010000675.1:1999-2658 GCA_964413395.1 uncultured archaeon
TTCTCTACAGCATATAATATGACCAATATTCGTTTTTGCAATTGAGGTTGATGAATAAATATATTTTTAATTAATTCAGAAAAACCTTGATTTTCTTCATTGAGTAAAATAATAGAAGCTTTCATACTATTAAAATAGAAATCCATAACAGGTAGTTCTAGTCCCCAAATAGTGAGATATAAAAAAATATCATCATCTAAAGTTAAAAAAGGTTTATCGATTAACTGCAATTTATAGTTATTTAAATCGTAATTTTGAAACATTACATCTAAATAATTTTCGATTTCTTGCCAAAAATTCCCAATAGCATAATTTTCTTTCTCTAATAAAAAAATAATGGAATCAAGACGCCACAAAATATCATGATACATGACGTATTCCTGAGAAATTTCGTGAGATAATTCTCTATTTAGAATTTGTCTAACTTTTTGTCTTTTTTCTAATGAAAGAACTTCAATTTCTAAATAATTCAAGTATTTTATGTTTCTATATAAATTGTGATCTAGATCTTCTTCATAAGCCTTAAGATAATCAGAAATATCTGAAATTTCTAAGTCTTCATATGATCGATTAGATGAGGAAGAGACAATTTTTTCTTTGAGAGATTTAATATTTAATGAGAATTCACCTAAAATATCTATTTTTTTCAGAGCATAAGC
>CAYPTZ010000676.1:0-2650 GCA_964413395.1 uncultured archaeon
CAATCTATTATATTAATTGGATTGTATTGTTTCATTTTCTATAAATCCATATATACTTTAATTTTTGAAGATAATTATGAAACTGAAAATAGTCTCCTAGGTGCAATTTCGTTAATGATTGTTTTAATACTTGTTTTTTTTGTCTCTCGTATTATTATAAATATTGGAAAAAAAACCAATAATCAAGCAATAATTGCCCAAGGTGCCAATTTTAGAGGAGATTTATATAGAAATATCTCTGTTATTATAGGTTTGACTATAACTTATTTTGGATTTTCCATTTTAGATCTTATTTTAGCATGTATATTCTCCATTATTTCAATTAGATCAGGATTTATTATACTAAGTACAAGTTTTAATGAATTAATCGATGCTAATCTTATTACTGATGATAGATTAGATAAAATAAAAGAAAAAATTTTAAAAATTAGAGGAATTAATCACATTGATAATTTAGCAATAAAAACTGCAGGTAATCATTTAGATGCTAATATTAATATCTGTCTTGAAAAAGATTATTCTTTATTTTATTCAAGCATAATTTCAAATGAAATTAGAGATTCCATTAAACTTTTATGTCCTTCATATAATGAAAATATATCAATACAATTTAACATGGATAAAGAAAATTCAGATTTTAGTTATTTTTATGAAATACGAGAAATTATTCAGAAAGAAGAAAAAAAATACAATATCCACAACATTATTATTGATAAATTTCAAGATTCTATAATAATTCAATTCCATGTGATGATTGCTGCATCAATGCAATTAAATGAAGCGCATAAAATTATTTCATCTTTGGAAAATCGAATAATCAATCGATTGGAATCAAAGTACTTGGATAGTAAAATAAAGATAATATCTCACATTGAACCAATGAATCGATATGAAAAAGTACATTCCCATAAACTTGAAGAGGAAATTGAACAAATTGATCTAAATACTAAAAAATTTATTGAAAATTATTGTACTCACAATAGTGATATAATTTCGATTAATAATTTACAAATTATATCCGATCAAGAATCTTTTTCCATAATTTTATCCGTATCTTTATTGAATACGATTACTGTTGAAAAAGCACATGAAATTGCAGAAAAAATAGAATTTGATTTTCACTATAATTTAAAAAACCTTGCACATTGCTTAGTTCATACTGAACCATAAAATAATTGAAAAAAAACTTAATTAATAGCTTTTAAATCACTTTTCATTTAGTTTATTTTTTAATTCTTCTTTATTTACTTCTTTCCCAATATTTTGTAAAAAATAGATATCTTTACCTGGCCCCATTAATATTGCGCTTTTTAGGACATCATTTTCAACTATCACTTTTTTACATAGGAATGAATCTTCATCTATATTTTCAATTAAATTATCTTGTTCAAGTTCTTTTGAAGGAGGTGCTCCAAAACAACTTAATTTTAAACCTGCTATTTTTAATCGTGTATTCCAAAAGGTTCCAAAGTATGGTTCAGGATTAAATTCTAATATATGTTCTGCTACAATTTTACTTTGGTCTAAACTAGCAGGAATAATTCCCCAGATATGTCCATTGAATTCTACACAATCTCCTGCAGCATATATATTGGGATCGCTAGTTTGCATAAATTCATTTACAATAATCCCCCGATTTATCATTAATTTTGCATCTTCTGCAATTGAGATTTCTGGAATTATACCTAATTGTTGTAACACAATATCAGCTTTAAATTTTTTCCCTGATTTAGTAATTATTCCTGATACTTTTTCTTCTCCTAAAATTTCTTCTATATTTTCTCCACAAATGATTTTCAATCCTTTAGATTCTAAATATTTTTGTAGTAATAAAGAAGTAGATTTATCTAATTGTCTTGGTAGCAAAAAGGGAGCTATTTCACATATTGATACATCAAGATTTAATTCTTTAAGATGGTAGCCTAATTCTAAGCCTAATAATCCACCTCCAATGACAAATGCATTTTGGATTTGATTATTTGAGAGATATTCTTTTATTTTATCTGCGTCTATTAAAGACCTTAAGGTAAACATTCCTTTAATGTTTGGTTTACCAAAATCAATATATCTTGCTTTACTTCCAGTTGCTATTACTAATTTATCATAATGAATTATGTCATTCTCCTTTCCAACATGAATAATTTTTCGATCTGGTTCAATTTTATTTACTTTTGTATTAAAATGAATTTCAATATTGTTTTGTTCAAACCATTCTTGATTTTTTAAAATAAGTTTTTTTTTTGTTCTTTCATTGGCAATATAATGAGGTAAGAAGATACGCGAATAATATGGATAAGATTCATCGGTGTATATTGTAATATCCATATCTAAATCCTTTTTCCTGATCATTTCTGCAGTATTTTGTCCAGCTATTCCATTTCCTATTATAACCACATTTAATTTTGACATATTAATCAGATATTTATTGTTTTTTTTGATTGTTTTAGATAGATTCGATATACATTTTTGTAGTTTTATGATATTAAATTATCTGAATGTTAAAGTTCAATTAATTTTTTAATAAATTCTTTTCTTATTCCATCAATACCAAATAACCTTTTCATATAATATTTTCCAGTTTTATCAATTCGTAATATTGGAGTTACAGTTACACAGCCCATATCATCACAAAAGTTCTCAAAAAATAATG
>CAYPTZ010000677.1:0-2648 GCA_964413395.1 uncultured archaeon
TTAATTTCCATTGGATATTTTTTTATGGCTTTTTCATTTTTTAAAATATTTCGTCTCACATAAAAACTATCATCGTTAAAAAAATTGGAATATTCATCATATTGACTAGCTTCTGGATTTAGTGCAACCTCTGATCTAATATGCCAATTTTCCTCACTATATAATTTTCTAAATTCTTTAAATTGGGTGGCTTCAGGATTTGCTGCAAAATTTATTGCTTCTTTTCCAAAAGTTAATGGGATCAAATTTTTAATTTCCATTGGATATTTTTCAATGGCTTTTTCATTTTTCAATATATTCCGTCTAACATAACATTTAATATCATTAAATAAAATTTTATATTCTTTAAATTTGGTAGCTTCAGGATTTGCTGCAGTTTGATTTCTTACATAGGCATTTTTATCTCGGAATAATTGTATATATTCTTTAAATTGGGTTGCTTTAGGATTTGCTGCAAGCTTACTTCTAACATATATATCTTTATCGCTGAATAATTGTGCATATTCCTCAAATTGAAGTGCATTTGGATTTATTGCAATAAAATATCTAAAACGTTTGAATTCCGAATTAAAAAATATTCTATATTCTTCATATAGAGGTGCCTCTTCATTTTCAATCATTTCTAAAGGAGTTACACCACATTTCGGGGGAATTAATTTACTAAAATCAATTGGGTATTTATTCTCCAATAATGGATTTTGAGCTAAAATTCTTCTTATATTAAAATCTTTATGATAAAATAGCTGCCGATATTCTTCAAACTTAGTCGCTTCATTGTTTTTTGCTATTGAACTTATGATTTTAGTGTCTTTGATATTAAATAGTGATTTATAACCCAAGTATTTTGTAGATGCTGGATTAGCTGCTATATCTTGAATTGTATTTCCACATTGAACAGGAATAATTTGACTGAACTCAATTGGAAATCGTTTAGATGCTTCTAAATTAGAAGCAAGAGCCCTTCTTAATTCCCAGTTATATTCATAAAATAATTGTTGGAATTCTTTGAACATTGGTGCTTTAGGATTTTTTGCCAGTTCATTTTTAATTTTTATGTTATTGATTAAAAATAGGGACCCAAATTCTTTGAAAATTGTTGCGTTAGAATTTTCAGCAATTTTTTTAAGTAAAATTTCATCATCACTATAAAAGAATGTAGGATATTGTGTAAATTCAACAGCTTTTGGATTTGAAGCAATTTTTCTTAAAACAGAACTATTTTTGTCACTAAAAAGCAGAGAAAATTCTTCTCTGAATATTATAGAGTTTGGATTAGAAGCTACCGCCTTCCTAACTTCCCATTTTGGGTCTTTAAATAATTTTTTATATTCTTTATATTTAATTGCTTTTAAATTACTTGCAACAGCCTTTCGTACAACCCATTCAGGATCACTAAAGAATAATTTAAATTCATTAAAATTTGTATTTTCTTCTTTTTTTGCAATTTCTTTCCTAATATACCAATCAGAATCAGTAAATAAAGTTAAAATCTTGTTAAATTTATATGATAGTGGATTTTCAGCGATACCTCTTTTAATATTTGTGTCTTGATAATCAAAAAATTGCCGAAATTCTTTAAAATGAGTTGAATTAGGATTTCTAACTAAGGCATTTAGAATTCGTAAGTCATTTTCGTGAAATAATTCTTGAAATTCGGCTATTCTAGATGCATTTTCATTTGAGGCAATTAAGTGATGTAATTTCTGATTACTAATTTTAAAAAAAAATTTATACTCATGGTAATTTGGAGAATCTAAGTGAATTGCCATTTCCTCAATGGTATTGCCAAATTTTTTTGGAATTAAAGATTTATGTAAGTCAGGATATTTCAATTTTGCATTTGGATTAGATTGTACTTGTCTTCTAACATCCCAATTTTCATCTTCATATAATTTTCTATATTCTTTCATTTCTACAAATTTCTGATGTTGGGCAAAATAACACCGAAGTTCTTGATTTTCGGTTAAGAATATATAATCTGGGCAAATTTCTAAGATATAAGGGATATATTTTTCTCGTAATGATATATTTTTAACAAAAAGATGTTCAATTATTCGTAAATTGGCAAAAAAGCTCGTGATATGAAGTTTATCATTATAAGAACATTCTTTTTCAATTTTCCTTAGAAACATGGGAAAAAAAGTTTGATCTACCTTAGTCATAAAAGCAAGTAGTCTATTGGATATTGGATTCATAAGTTTTGTATATTCTTCAATTGATTCTTGTAGTTTGAATGCATCAAATCCTGCTTCCGCAATTCCTTGAACCCAACTTTTAAAGGCTTTAAATTTTTCTTCTATAGAAAGTTGAACTTTTTTAATATTTTCACTTGATCGGATATTTGTAGCTTTTTTATATAATTTCTTTTGAGCATCGGGATTATTTTTAAGCTTAGTAAAATCTTTTACATTTAAATTTAGAATTGCTGTATGTATACAAGTAATTTTATCTTCCAATTGAGTCCTATTTGAATTAGGGTGAATTTTCCTAATAATCAACTCTTGGCGACCTGAATTTTCATCTACTCTAGCAATTAAGTAGATATCTTCTGTAATAAATTGATATTTTGCTTCTAGAACCATGTAAATTTTCCTTATTGAATAAATTCAAATTTATCTTGTATTTTTTTAAAAATTTTATTGATATAT
>CAYPTZ010000678.1:0-2644 GCA_964413395.1 uncultured archaeon
ATTTTTTTCGAATTATTCAATTTTTACTTCATTAAGAAAATGGATTGTTTTTACACTAAATTAAAATTAATCTATTTTAATATCATAAGATAAGTTTTAACCCAAAAGATAATTAAAAACTATATTAGAAATTCTATGAGTAAATTATTATGGGAAAAAATATCAATATTGATGGGGTAAACCTATTTTTAAGCAATCCTGATGAAATCACTAATTTAAAATGGATTGGTGGAGAAATTTACATGAATCAATTATTAGCTGCATGGTTTGTTCTTGATGAAGAAAATGATATTCCAATGAATCCTCAAATATTAGGAAAACCTGGCGTCGGAAAAACTACACTAGCATATTCTGCAGGAAAAAAACAAGGATTACCCATTTTTATATTCCAATGCACTGTTGATACTAGACCTGAAGATTTAATAATATCCCCAATAATTAGTGAAAATAACACGATTAAATATCATGCTAGCTCTTTAGTTACTGCTATGATTGAAGGAGGCGTATGTATCCTTGATGAAGCAAATCGTATGTCTGAAAAATCTTGGGCTTCTTTAGCTCCTTTATTGGATCAAAGAAGATATATTGAATCGATAATAGCTGGAATAAAAATTAAAGCTCATCCCAATTTTAGAATTTGTGTAACAATGAATGATGATTCAAGTACTTTTGAAGTTCCTGAATATATTCATAGTCGGTTACAACCACAAATTTTTATCGAATTTCCAGATCGTGATGAGGAACTCCAAATACTTGAATTTAATTTACCGTATACAAAAAAAGATATTCTCCTCTATACAACAAATTTTCTTCAAAAAGCTCATCAAATGAATAAGGAATATTCTATCAGAGATGGGATCAATATATGTCGATACTACATGAAATTAACCTCATTTAATTCATTTAACGATAAAAATAAAGGAGAAGTAATTACTAAAACAAATGAAAACTTATCAGGTTTAAATGAAAATGAATATAAAATTAATTTTGAATTATTTCGAAGAGCAATTCAGCAAGTATTAGGTCCTGAAGCAATAAAAATTATTCTTCAAAAGAGATCTTTTGATTCTGATAATAATAATCATTCAAATATTACAAATCTCTTTGATAAAATTAATAAAAATTTTATTGATCCAAAGGATCAAGATAAAAATTTAGATGATGAGTTTATGTATGATGATTTTATCAATGAAGATTTTTTAGATGAATTAGATGATGATGATATTATGTTCCTTGATGGAGTGAATAAAAACCAAAGTGATAGGAAAAATGATACATATTATCATGAAAAAGATGATGATGTTATTCATATTATTGAAAAGGAAGAAGATAAAAATGATAAAATCAATTCAACTGATAAAAAATCTCAAATAAATAAAAAAAAAAAAAAAAAAATTTTTGAAGAAAATGAGAAATTAAAAACTAAAGATCCAAACGACTTAATACGAGAATTTTTAGAGAAGAAACATCAAAATAATGTGAAAAAAATAGATAAAGACGATCAAAAGAATTCCACTGATAAAAAATCACATAATAAGAGAAAAGAAGGAAATAAAAAGGACATATGATTTCTTATAAAAATTTAATAATTTTTCCAACTTACCATTCTAATATAGATTTTTCAAATGAATTAAGACAAGTTTTTTATGAACATTCCCCTGATAAAATTGCAGTAGAATTTCCTGCGAACTTAGGAAATACAATTCTAAAAGGGATTTATCGTTTACCTAGCATATCAATTATCATTTATTTTGATGAACTTTTAAAAGAACAACTTTTTATTCCAATTGTTCCTTCTGATTCACTAATTGAGGCTTTAAGATTAGCAATTGAATATGGGATTCAAATTGATTTTATAGATTTATTTGTTAAAAATTATAATCCTAGACAATATCTATTACCTGATTCTTATTCGCTTAATTTGTTAACTTTGACTGAATTTTATCAGAAAATTAAGGAAGAATTAAAATTAGATGAAAATTTAGAACAAAAAAATTTGCTGAATTCATTAAGGAAGATTAGTCTATCAAATGCTAAATTATCAGTTGGATCAGATGCTCAAGATTGGTTAAAAAAGCCTGAAGAAATAGATACATTACGAAATTATTATATGGCAGCAAAACTTCAAGAATTGATTGATCAAAATCCAAATGATAAAATACTAGTCATTATTGGAATAGCTCATTGGGAAGAAATCAAATATTTTCTTGAAAAAGGTGAAATTGTAACAGATTTAACTGCATTTGAAATTCAAGTTAATGCTGAAATATATAATGTTTTACAAAATGATCTACCTAAAATCATGCTAGAAACTCCCAATATTGTTTATCAATATGAAATATTTCGAAAAAAACAAAAAGATGCTATTGATGATTTCTCTAATTTCAATAATGCACATTATGAATTGGTAAAATTTGACATTCGAAAAGCCATAAAAATTATAATCTTAAGAAGTGTTAATCAATATAAAATCAATTATAATGAAGATATTAGACTTTATAAGGTGAAATCATTATTTCAATATATTCGAAATTTACCTATTGTTGATAATCTAATAACCCCAAAACTTTTTGAAATTGTTTTGGCTGCAAAAAGTGTAATAAATGATGATTTTGCTTGGATTGTTTGGGAAGAATGTAAATAT
>CAYPTZ010000679.1:0-2630 GCA_964413395.1 uncultured archaeon
AAAGATTTCTTTCTTCTTTATATTTCAAAACGGTATTAACAACCGATTCGGCTAATGCCCACTCATGCAAAATTTAACTCCTTTTTTAGATGAGTATAAATTGATAAGAAAGGAAAGTCAAGGAGCCACCCATCCCCAAAGATAATAGGACGCAGATAAACGCAGATTTACAAGATTTTTTTTGTTGTTGTTATTGTTTGTTTTAACTAAATCCCAATCCCCAAATCCAAAATCCTAAAATTTGACTAATGACTGGTGACTGAAGACTAAGTTATCTTTTCACATTTCAACGTCTGACCTTGTTGATACGTTGATATTATTCTCAGTTACTTGGTCTTCTTTATCTAAAAACTATATCCAAGCACATAAATAATATTGGAAGCATTGTGTAAAATGTAAATATATTCTCCATTTGGCGAAGGAGCTATTAGACTGGGTCCATTACCTGTCGTCATAGTTTTAATGACTGTGTTGTCGAGCGTATGTATTACGGAAACGATATTGTCCGGTTCGTTTACTCCATAAACAAGCTGCCCTGAAGGGTGAACACATAAACCGATACCGTCCGGGCCACTAATATCGCCTACTTCAACAGTGTCAATAATAATATTATCTGAAGTTCGCACTACATAAATGTGGTTTGTCGATTCCCGAGAAACATATAAATATCTTCCGTCGGGAGAAACGGACATATAGGAATAGTCCCCGTTTATGCTGTCAGTAATTGTATTGTCAGAAGTCCTTATTGTGTATATTGCAAATCCAGCTGATACATATATATACTCGCCGTTATGTAAAGATTCTATGCTACGAGGAAATATCATTTCAACACTGTCAATCACCGTGTTGTCCGAAGTCCGGATAACATAGACCTTACATCCAAGATGAGACGTAACATACAAGTACTCTCCGTTTGGAAGTACGGTAGCATCCCAGGGATCGGGTATAAGAATTGTATCTGTTACTGTATTGTCTGATGTTTGAATTCTTATAACGGCATCACCGTGGCCGCCGCCACACATAACATATACGTATTGACTATTGGGTAGCGCAGTTATGCTACGGGGTATATCCCCCACTGGAATTTCCTTAATGAATGAATTATCAAAACCGCTAAAAACGTATACATTGTCATCAAGGATGTTTGCAACGTAAATATATTGCCCACTTGGGAGTACTTCTAAATCATTAGGAGCTCGGCCGGTTGACATAGAATCTACTACCGAGTCAGGGAAACCTATTATTAAATTGAACGGTTCGGACCATCCGCTTGTCTCTTCCATTTCATCCTGCGCATGTACTCTCACTGCAAATGTTCCTTTTCCCAAGTAGGTGCAGCTCATAGAAACAGTGTCTCCTGAAGAGGCGTAATCGCTCCAGGGAGAAATGCTGCCGTCACCCCAGTCGAACTGGTAAGAAATATCATCGCCATCTGGGTCTGTTGTAGAAGTTTGGAAAACATGGGCATAGTTAGGAAAGCCTATTATTAGCCCGTGCGGACTGTTAGGAGTCAAAGGACTTAAGTTTTCCTTATTTTTTGAGCAATTACTTAATAAAAATACGAACAATATAATTAATAATAAGAACTTAACATATTTCATTTATACCTCCTGTAACCGTTTTTAAGCGTTAAGAGTAAATATCTTTTTGTTAATTATAATAATTATATGAATAGTTTTATACGTTGTCAAGATTGAATTTCCACACAGAGATTTTCTGCCGTTTTTTTGTTTGACTAGTGACCAGCGACTGAAGACTAAGTTATCTTTTCACATTTCAATGTCTGACCCTGTTACACACTGTTACACACTGTTGATACAATTATACCACAATTATATTTTATATAACGTAGAAACTGGTGAATAATTATTTTGCTTAGGTATTTCTTCTATTATTATTTTGCTGTCTTTTTTGAATACCTTGAATGCTTTTCTACCTCTTTTCGCAGATAACACCTTATATTTACCGTTAACAAATTCAATGGCACAATGGTTATCTAATGCTATCCCAATTGCAGAATGCTTCTTTATAAAGTTTGAGAAAGACTTTCTTCTCCCAATTCCTTTTGTTTCTCCATTGAAATGAGGACAGTGAATACCTTTTAACAAGCCTAATCCTTTCACCTTAATGTAATCCCAATTATTTGGATAATAAAAGCTCCTTGAATCACTGTGCCCTGCTTCAAACCAACATACACCACCTGCACTAATACCAGAAAGGACAATTCCCTTCCGGTATGCTTCTTTTAGAATTTTGTCAACTCCCAAAAAACGCCACCTTTTCATCATTTTGAGCGTATTCCCACCGCCAACGTAGATTAAATCTGAAGAGAGTATCTTTTCTCTTAGCTTCTTTTTGGAAGGTCTTTTGTTTAACAAAAGAAGTACATCGGTTATACAACCCAATTTTTCACTATAAACTTTATTGAAATTTGTAATATAACCAGTTGATTCTCCACTGGCGGTTGGTACAAATAATGCTTTAGGATGTTTTTTATTTGTAAGTTCTACAATTCTTTTATCAAAAGGGAGTGTTTCGAATTTGTCAATTTCTCCACCACCTATTATAAAAATTTTACCCATATCGGAGTTAATATAAAATTATTTAAAAGCTATGTCAAGGAATTTTTT
>CAYPTZ010000680.1:0-2630 GCA_964413395.1 uncultured archaeon
GTTACTCTGAGTGTTTGAGTAGATGAAGCCAAAAAACTTCCCATCACATCGAGGATTAATTGAGGACGATTAGCTCGCTTAGCGGGATATTTTTTAAGATATATATTTCGATTTTCTATGATTTTTAGATTTTGTTTAATATCGGCAATATACCCTTCTAAATAGGGATCTAATTCCGAATTCAAGCTTTTTTCTTCAAGTAAACTGATTAATTCGCTACAAGGTTCTTCGATTATTAGTGCTTGATTAATATCATTGGTGCCAAAAATTGAGTGATAGTATGATAAATAATCCTTTATAGAACTAAGTTCAGGATAATCGTGAAGAATTTTTGCTAAAGATTTTTTTTCTTTATAATCTACTAAAATGCACCCTTATCACCCCTTAAGCTGCCCAAACACCTATAATGTCCTATGACACTGGAATCACACAATGAAGTAAAAGCAAAAACAGACTTAGAATGGGAACGAGACACTTGGAGAGAGTTTCGGCGGACTCTCCGTCAGAAAGATCAGATCATATTCGACCAAATTTGGAAATATGCTTTTTTAAATGAGCGAAAAGACCTCCAATGGGATCGGATTGTTTCTGCGGATCTGATTTGGATGGCTTCTTTGATTGAGCAGCAAAAACAAATCGATAAATTACAATTGGATATTAAAAGAATAAGAGAAAAAAAATAAAAAAAAGGGAGTTATTTCCCGATAACCATCTCATTTAATCCTATTTCGGCGATTTTTTCCTCGAATTTCATTGATATCGATAAATTCTCGAGGGGAAAGTCGATATTTTTCCGAATTAACTAAAATTCTTACTTCATCATATTTTTTCATTAATGATAAATAAAATTCCGCCGATTGCCTTTGATCTTGTCTTTTAAACTTACATTCTTTCACCATTTCTAAAAAAGAAAACGGAGTATCGTTGAAATGTTCAAAGATTACATTGAAATACGTCAAATAATCCGATTCCGTTTTATTTGGGCCACTTTGGATTTGAAAACAGGATGAACCAGGATTTAAATCCTGTAATTCCTGAAGTATCCACCCTTGGCGTTTGCAGTCAAAAATAAATTCGCTTTGAAAATACTGTAGGAGTACAGTACCATGACTATAGCCATGAACAATTTCAAGTTCGGTAAGCCCGCGAGTAAAACAGACGGGTAGCATTAAAAAGATTTCGCTTTTTGCCTCTTCTTTTTGGAAACCATGAAAGTCGAATTTCCACTGATTTAATCTGTGCATATGGATTGCCTTCTTTGATGTATTATACCACAATCTATTGTTTTTAGATGGAAAGGGTATAAATTCTTAATTTCACATCCCCATTAACCTCGTAATGGGGTAAAGACACCTTACCACTCGTTCACGCTCGATTTGCTGGATCCTCTGATCCCAGCAGAAAAATCAACTATTAATGGCCCGTCTCTACGGCTTGCCTCGAAGGTCTATCTTCATAGTACTAAAGAAATACCACAGATTTAAAATTATCTTATTATATTTTTTGAAATGTTTTACTAGATATAGAAAACTTGGAAATTTAACTCAATAAAAATAGTATGATATTCAAATTGGAAATTAAACAAATTTTCTTCCACACCTATTTTTATATCGCGTATTAGAACTATTAATTAGAACTTCTCAATCAACTGAATTGGAAGTGATTGAGCTAAAAGTATTTAAATCAAAGATGATATAATTGTAATTTGTATTGTAAATACAATACAGTAAATATAAATTAAAGAAAAGGTGAGAAAAATGAAAAAAACCAACAAATTTATGGTAGTTCCAGCCATTGTCGCCATGATACTAATATCTAATATTGTATTTGGACTAGGAACCTCAGCAAACCAACAATATAGTGATGTATTGATTGTTCAAATTGGGGATGATTCTATTGTGGAAGAAACCAGTTCTATTTTATTTGATTCCATTCAGAATCAAAATGATAAAAGAAATCAGATCTATGAAAATGAAATGGGAGATTTGACCTCAGTCCAGAATATGGTAACTTCTAGCCAAAAAATGAGCGTAGAACAAATTGCCTTTGAAAATCGACTAATAAATACAAGATTGATCATTGTTTCGATCGAAGAATTGTCTGAAGGAATATTGGAAAACTATGAAAGCCCTATCTTATTTATAGTATCGCATGGATCGGAAGAGGGAATAATAACCCAGACAGATTCAATGGTATGGGAAGACTTAAGTGAAATTATTGCTGATGAAAAGAGTGCTTTTAATTTTATAGCAAGCTGTTATAGTGCCAATGGATTACAAGATTTAGAAAATACATATGGTTTTAATGAGGAAATTGATAATATTGTTGCAGCCTATTTAGGATTGGCTTATCTATTTGCCGCATTGGGAGAAAAAGCCATCGCTGAAAATTACTATGGAGAAGCTTTTATAAGATCCATTGAAGTGCAACTTAGTCCTGAACAATATAAGAGTCTTGGAATGATTGATATAGAATATTTGGCTGCCTTTACAAATATTATGGTTTGGCTGCTAGGATTGGTGATAACTACTGGTCTTGTTTCTACAATGGCGAAAAATGTCCAAAAAGCTATTATTATGACCTATGAAGCATTTGGTGGAGTTAGAGCAATTAAAGGATTAGTTGATGCA
>CAYPTZ010000681.1:0-2612 GCA_964413395.1 uncultured archaeon
TAGAGACTATTAATTATCGAAGGAAATTCAGTAGCAATAGGAATTACTATATCTGTTCGTTTTGATATAGCATGGTCTTTGCTATATTTTAATAACCTAGAAGATGCATATTCTAAACCCACTTTACCATACCACCCATTTGCATCAAAAAGTGTCTTAAATAAATTAAATCCTTTAGATAAAGATCGAACAATTCGTTCGAATGATCTTGGAACCAGATCAAAATTCAAATTAGAAATTGCTATGTTGGAACAATTTATATCATAATTTTCAACAATAATTGCAATTTTCTCAAGAATAGAGTCTAAATTTGATGTAATTATAGTTTTATCCCATTTCAAGAGACCTAAGTCTCTCCAGAGTGGAATTCTCTGGGAAAGGGGGACAAATACATCTATTTTTGTTAGAGTAATAATTTTTTCCATTAAATCCCTCTTATTAATTATTATCTAACCGATTTCCTTCGGAATCATAGACTTCTGCATCTGGATGTTTTGCATTGTAATGATTTATTAATGAATAAAAACGTTTATAGGGTTGCTTGGAACGTGCACAACCCCTAAATGCACAAATAAGGTTATCTGCATCAATATTGACCTTTATTGTATTATAATGATATTTACTATTATCAGAATTTTTATTTGATAATTCATCTATATTCTCAGAAGAGACCGTCTTTTGGAATACATATTTAGTTCCTTCTAATATAACCTCTTTATAATGATCCAAAATGGGTGCTTCTAAGCCTGCTTCTAAAGCTGTTTTAACAGCATCACGGATTATTTCAACAGTTAAACCTGCCATTCCTTTAGTTCGTTCATAAAGGATTAGAGCAATTTCTTCATTCAACTCTAATAAATTTTCTTTTTCATGGAAAAGATTCCAATCCGATGAGACACCTAGTGAACGATAATCAGAATAGATTGACGCTAAGAAATTCGGGTAGTCATCCTGTGAAATTGGATATAATTGGCGAGTATGCACTCGACCTTGAATAAATTTCCCGATTCTTAGTAGTGCTAAACAATCAGATGTCCCACATAGAATAATATGTGGACGATGGGGACAATTAATCTCATCCCAATTATTTTTGGTGATTAGGTCTTTAAATGCTTCAAAAATTTCTGAAATACGTAAATTATCACCTGCTCTAAGTAAACGTTGACTCTCATCTAAAATTAAAAGCCGATTTTCATAGGAATAGAGAGTTTTAATAATTTTTTTCTGTAAACGAATTATTTTTATATTTGTTCTTTCCCATTTTTTTAGTTGTTGGGGATCTACTGGATTACCTAAGACTTCTAACAACCATGTATACAATCCTTCAACACTCCGAATGTTATAGGGAAAATTCTTGATAATTACTGGATGAGTAGTTCTTCCATCATTAGTAGATTTCCAATAAGATTCAAAAAAACGTCTACATAACGCAGCTCCATACCGTAGAAGATATGATTTTCCTGAATTATAATCTCCATGAAGAAATGATATTCGCCCTCTTTCATTTGTATCGATATGAGCATTTTTAAACCAAGGAATTATTTCAGATTTAATTATTACTTCAGCAGGATTGTACATATAAAATGCCCTCCGACTGATTATCTTTTGATGAATTTTCATCAGGTCTACATTCTCTGAAAAAAATTCCAAATGGTTTTCATTTATATCATAGGTATTGAAACCTTCATCTAGTTCAAATGATTTTGCCAATTTTTTAACACCTTATTTTTTTTGTTTGATTACTTTATTCACAAATGGATTTGCTTCTTTTTGAGGAATATTAATTGTTTTTACAATAACAGCTTGAGTCCATGTACTTTTTACCTTTGATTTGTTTTTAGATTCATTTTTTGGATTATAATTAGTATGATTTTTATGAGAATTATTTTCTAGATCTATTTGCTGATTTTCATTTTGATTAAGATAGGATGATATTTCTTTGACTTCTTTAGTTTCAATCCTACCTACTTCAATTTTTCTGGCAATTTCTTGAGTTGAAGCTTGAATCTGTTTCATTTTTTTCGGAAGAGCATCATACATACTAAATTGAATGTTGTCTGCACTATTTACTATACATTCATATTTTTCTGAAAGATCTAATCCCATTTTTAGAATTTCAACATTATTAATGTCCCTATATTGAAGATCTGAAATAGGATGGAGTCGACGTAATTGATTATTATTAAAATTCCGATTTCCAAGCCGAATTTTTTTTGCCCAAATAAAATATGGACACTTCATAAATGGATGCCACCATAATATATACCGAATATCAGAACGTAGATATTTTATAATAATTCTTTCTTTATCATTAACAAATTTCTGCAACTCTAAATCATTATATTTGATATTATTAAGAGTTAATCCATCTCTACGATTATATATCAATTTTTTATAGGGGGTTAAATCCCATGCAATTTGGCGGAGATGATTATCATCTGATTCTTTCAAACAATTTAGATTTCCCATTGGAAGAAAGTGAAAATTGTGTCCTTGTTCATCTATTGCTTTTCTCCACTTTTCTCGAGGAGAAATATGATCCTTTGAATGGGGTGTGGCATGGTATCTCAAAATGGCGAGGAGTAATAATGATTCGAGTTGTTCAAAAGTAA
>CAYPTZ010000682.1:0-2608 GCA_964413395.1 uncultured archaeon
CGGCTACGATTATTGATAAAAAAAAAAAAAAAAAACTCAATCTTCTGCAAAAAGCATTAAAGAAAGGATTAAACACCGATAAACAAGGCGGTACGATAAATTCCGCGCAGCGTCTTCAATTAATTGCGAAAATTATGAATCTGCCGGTGGTGAAATATGATAATCTGAAAACTTCCTTAGAGAAATTTGAAAGGTTGGTGAAAAATAAGGTCTTCCAAGAAATTCTCAATGAAGGGGGAGATCCAAGCGCCATCCTTACTGACAAATTAATTCGAAAATTAGGGGGATTGGGTGTTGATGGAAATGTCATCCGCGATCATTTCCTGGAAACCATTACTAAACGCAATGGTCAAACCGAGCAACTCAAATTTCAGGTTGAAAATGGAATTTGCAGGGTAGAGGTAAAGATTGATGGAGTTGTCAAAGAAACGGTAACTGCCGAGGAATATTTTGCCCGAGATGACACGCCTAATTCCCTTTCACAATTGATCTTGGCGGTGGATTATGTGGCAATGGTTGATCCCCCCTCTCCGCTTAATCCCCAAAACCAAGCATTTGATATTGATGTAGAATTTCCTGATTTACTAGCTGGAACAAGAGTTAAGAATGATCTTAGGAATACTATCGTTTTTCGAGAAGGAAATTTTAGAGATTATATGAGGATAGTCCTTAAAATAAAAAATCCAGATGCTCCTGATTTAACAAGCAAAGATATTGAAAAAGCTATTCGAAATAAACATGGATGGAAGCGAGGCAATGTTGTTTTTGCAACCTTCAAAAGAATAAATATTGAAGGAATAGTTGTTGAAAACTTTATTTATGGACTAAGTGGTGAACAAGATTTTATAAATGACGTTAAATTTCATCATTTCCAACCTCTTGAAACGCGTACTAATGATCCTCTCTCTACTCAATTCGATACTGAAATTAAAATATCAACAATAATCCATCAAAAATTTGGAAAATACGGAATTCATGATCTGAAATTATATACAGAGATTCCTCCCTGTCCATCTTGTGCAGTAAATGTAATAAAAGACTTAATTCGATGGTATGGTGATTCATTCCAATTTACTTGGGATACCAATAAATTTAATCCTGATAAACTCATTAAAGAAATTGGTCCTAATACTTATGAACTTCATCAAATGCCTAAAATTTTATTTGATATGTTAGTTTATTTTGGAAGAATTGAAGTTGATCCATCATTAGATAATTATGAAACTATTGCTTTTACGAATTTCATTAATCAGATAGGTATTATTCAATTTTAATTTTTTTTAATATATTTTATAAATATAAAAAACTAATAAAATTGTTTAGAATGGAAATAAAAAAAAACTCAAAAATTGATACTTTAAAAAGTAAATTCAATTTATATAGAAGTCTAAAAATTGAATTGGCAAATTTAAATGGAAAAAAATTATCTCTTTACAATTATTATCCATTAAATAAACCTCTAAATATTGAAGATATTCAAATATTTGAAGAAAAACACAATTGCACTCTACCTAATGACTATAAATTATTTTTACTAAATATTGGTGATGGAGGTTTTGGTCCTTGTGGGGGACCGATTTTAACATTGAAAGAAAGCACAATAATTCCATATGATGATGATTTTAAACTTCCGATATCCTATTATCAAAATGAATTTATTTTTTCTAAAGAAGCTATGCAATTGAGTGAATTTCCATTAGAAAAATTAATCAGTAAAGATATTTCAGATAGATCTCAATTTATAGAAGAAAATTATTACCTTTTTTTCCAAGGAGTTATTTTTATTGGAGACCACTTAGATGGATGGGTTGATATGTTAGTGATTTCAGGCCCAGAAAGAGGAAATATTTGGGAATTTGGAAATTTTGCTTTTTATCCAAAAAAATCACAATCAGGAAAAAATCGTGTAAATTTTCTTGACTGGTATAATGAATGGGTGGAAGATAAAGTTAATTCGCTAAGAAATGAAGTGGAAAATGTGAGAAAAGATAAAGAATTGGGATATATATGAATGAAAAAGAAATAATGAAGAAAATTGAAGATGTTAATCAAAAAATGGAGGAAATTAACGAAAAGATATATAAAAACTATGAAAATCTAAAGAAAGATCCAAATAAAAGATTAAGTCCATTTGACAATCCATTAAGTTCAAGAGAAATAAAATTATTTGAAGAAATGTATTGTTGTTCCTTACCACTTGATTATAAATTGTTTTTACAATATATTGGTAATGGTGGACAAACATATTATGAAACAGAATTAATAAAACTTAATGATACGGTTCGTAATCCCCTTTATGATAGATTAATCCCAAAAGAAAATTTGAGTAAAGATTTTATCTTTAACAATGAAGTTAAATCTTATAGTGATTATCCTGTAGATAAATTACCATATAAAGATAAAACTAATATCAGAGAATTTTGTTTGAAAAATAAGAAGCATTTTATTCAAGGAATGATATATATTGATTGGACTACTAGTCCAGAACTCGGAATTCTTGTAGTATCTGGGCCTGAAACCGGAAATATGTGGGGCACGAATATGATTGAATTTTATCCATTAACTTCAAAGACAGGCGCACCTCGAATAACTTTTCTTGATTGGATGT
>CAYPTZ010000683.1:0-2596 GCA_964413395.1 uncultured archaeon
TGAAGTTCTAGATGAATTTTTTGTTTAAATATAACTGTAATTATTAATTTCATTTCTTTAATTAACCATCATAATCTAAATATCATCATATTTTGTTTGTTTCTAAAAAAAAATAAATTTCAGATATGAAATTAAAAAATAAAATATAATAAACAAATTAAAAGAGAAATTTCTTGTTTAATTTTTGATACAAAAAAAAACCAGAATTATTCTTCCTTCATAAAATAATTTTCTATTAATATTAATTTTATCCAAGATTATAATTCTATTGAATGAGCACCAGAAATTATCTTTATTTCTGAAATGAAATCCTGTTTTTGTAAATTATTTAAAAGTTTTGACTGAAAATCAATATTTAAATCTAATGGAGTTCTATTTTTAAATAATTTCTGAAATGAGATTAGATTTTTCTTTTGCTTCTTAAAAGTAATTAAGAAACTTATTCTATTTAATGTTTCATCAATAGAAATAACACTCAATAATGAATAATACTTTAAATTTTGTTGAAAAATTGGTTTTAGTACTTTTGAATATTCTACTTTAGTGGGAAAATTCATTTCAATAATATCTTGAGAGAGAGATAATTGTCCAAAATTAAAGATTGACATCAAAAATAAAAGAGAACAAACAATAAATACAAATAATATCGAGTAAGAGAAAAATCTGACACCACATCCCATTCCTACAACCATTGAAAAGAAAATATAGGACACATCTTTAGTGTCCTTGATTGCATTCCTAAATCTAATAATGGATAACGCACCAACAAGTGTAAATGCACGAGCTATATCTGTACCAACAATTACCATGACAAATGAAACAACAACAGATAAAATCACCAAAGATTGGGCAAAATTTTGGGAATAAGAAACATTTTTATGTGTCCCTCGATATGTTATTGCAATTGTTAAAGAGAGAATTATTGTCCATATTATACTAATCAAAATATCTGAGATAGTTAAAGTATATATGATTGTTGGAGAACTCCTTATAGAATCCCTAATAAATTTACTAAGGAAATCCTTTATGACTGTAAAAATTGACATATTTGACTACCCAATTAAATATATAATGATAATCTCAAATTATTGAAAAAGTTTTTTCTTTTTCTAAACTCATGGCAAATTTTGAAATTTTTTCTTGAATTGAATTGTTTTTCTGAAGAATATTGATTGCCCAATAGGGTATGAAATTCGAAAATTTTATTTCCATTATAGAAATATTATGAGGGATAATTAACTTTGTACCTCCACCAATATTTAGATTGAAATTGGAGTTTCTAACCATAATATTTGAATCAAATGTTAGCCTAAAATTTGTGTCATACTTACCTATATATGGTTTTCGAAAATATGACACCACACAGACTGGCTTTAAATTAAATCTTCGATAAAGATACCATAGTTCATTCAAAGTATTTTTATCTTGGTTGTTTGCTTTCTCATAAAATAATTGTGCATTTTTAGATCTCCCATCAAGAATATCAATCGCTTCATTATAAGGAACAAAAAGTCTTGCTTTAGAGACATTTTCATGAGATTTTCTTTTAATTTCTATAAAACAATTCTTCTCTTTATTATCGGTTGTTGTATTTGGATAGTAGCGAATTCTTATTTTTTTTCGATTTTTAATTCCATCTGCTTTCTCAAAATATGAATTATAGTATATTGAATCAAAATATAAACTTCTGATTTCATAATTATGGTT
The DNA here is from genome assembly GCA_964413395.1 of uncultured archaeon. Lineage (GTDB taxonomy): Archaea > Asgardarchaeota > Lokiarchaeia > Sigyniarchaeales > Promethearchaeaceae > Lokiarchaeum. The sequence goes on from CAYPTZ010000683.1 coordinate 1,708, forward strand.
ATTTCTAACAAATGGGTCAAGAACCATCAAACCATTAAAATCCTGTATTATTTTATCTCGTTTTTTCAAGCTAATTTGATATTTTATTTCAAATCGATTAAAATATTTTTGGATCATAGTGACTACTTATCTTTTATCAAGGAAAGAATATTAAATTTTTCGGGAAAACTTGGATATGCCTCGAATTTGAGGGGAAAATTGAGGACAGAAGGAGGAAGAAAAATTTTTTTTTGGGGGAAAATCGAACCCATCACCAAAAAAAAATGAAAAAAATTTAACAATTAGATTGGAAAAAATTTTAAAGATTGTCAGAAACAGAATGTAGAAATGACAATGCATAAATAATTAAAATTTATTATATATAATTATGAATCACAAAAAAGAGAAAGTTCAAAATGAATCAAATAATGACACACCCATTAAAGAATGAAAGGAATTGGAATATAGTCCATAAATTATTCGTATTTACACAAATTTTGGCCTACACATCACTTTTCATTTATTTGAACTCTGGTGAGTCTGGAGTTAATGGAAATATATCGTATATTATTACAGGAGTTGGAATTTGCAATGGAATAATTGGGATATTTTTACTTTTTGAACCAAAGAATCGAATGAAAGGGAAAACTTATCAATGGCAAATAATATGTGCAATATTAATCATGCTATTAATAATAATTATGTGGCTATTATCGTTAGTATTTTGGCTTATATTTTTTCATTAAATATCAAAAAATAATAAATTCAAAACGATGATATATGAGGATCTATTAAGATTTACAATATATTATCCTTTTTGCTTTCCATCAATAAATTTAGGCAATATATAATATTTTTTCCATCATTTTACCATTCTTTAGAGGAGAAAATTTTAGATTTTTCGAGAAAA
>CAYPTZ010000684.1:0-2591 GCA_964413395.1 uncultured archaeon
ACGCACAGTTATCGGCATATATTTTATACTCTCGATGTTTTTTTAGATACTCGGATTTTGTCCATTCCGCATAGCCCTCGTTGATAAATTTATAGGAACTTACTTCATCTTTCTTTATTGAAAATGTAAGAAAACTGTTTGCCATAAAGTGGTTTATTTCATGGACAACTCCACTTGAAAAATGATCCAAAATAAATTTTGATTTATGGTAATGTCCGACCTTATAAAATATTTGATTAAGTAAGAGACTAAAAGGGGATGGGCCAATGCCGTTTATCACATTGACGAATATCCTTTTTGGTAAAACGTTTTTCCATTTTTGGGCAATGAATTCCTCCACATTGTCCAGTCCACTCATTAAGTATTTGCCGAATTTACATATGCGTTTGTCGTATTTTGCGGTGATGTATTTTCCGTCGAAGTAATTATCACTTGGATAAAAATTATCTATACCGTTTAGTAGATTTGGAAAATTTTCATAGAATTTATTCTCTCTAATAATTTTACTAATATGTTTTACATCTCTTAAGTTATTCAAATGAAAATAAGAATATAGCAAGTAGAGTAACATTCCATCATTTAAATTTTGAATATTCTTTTCACAAAGCGCACAAAATGCAGGGAGTGTGGATTCGAATTTTCCCAAAAGATATGCCTGCGAAAGATCAAAAAAGTCCAAACCCTCTTCATGTAACTGCTGAACAAACAGATTTTCAAGTTCGTCATAATTTTTCAGGAAATCATTATTTAAGAGATCGTATCTGTCCCAGAATTCTTGTTTGTCCACGATTTTTATTCCTTTCTTACAAATACAAACTTTTGACTATACTGGAAGAAATGTACAAACACAGTCAATTTATCAGATTTCACCAGTTTCATTATCAATCGTCCTTCTTTCAAGAATCTATATTTTCAACTTTATCAATAGATTGTAATTTCATTTTATCATCATAAATAAAAATATTATGTCCAGCCCATAAAGGATACCTTGATTTATAATGAAGAATTATCTCATTTTCATCTCGCTTTTCAACTTTTAGATAAGTAATTATCTTTTCTGTAATACTTCCTTGGTTACCTTTATTTTTAAGTATTTTTTCTTTCCATTCCTGCATCAAATCTTCCAGATCTGTTCCGAAATATGATTTCAAATATTCATTCCAGGTTTTTACATTCTTGTAAGAAGGAACTGCTTCCCAAATCTTATTAATTTTATCGTAACCAAATTTATCCTCCAAAAAGTATGTAAATGAAGTTGCCGTTTCTAATATAGGGAAATTTAAATAGCTAAACATTATTTTAGACCATTTATTTTTAAGATCAAATAATAAAAAGAGATTATTTCTCAATATATGATATGCACAATTATCTGCATATATTTTATATTCTGAGTGTTTTTTTAGATATTCAGTTCGCTTCCACTCAGCATATCCTTCATCAATAAATTTGTATGAACTGATTTCGGCTTTTTGTATTGGAAATTTTAGAAAGTTGTTTTTTATGAAATGACTAATTTCATGGACAACCCCACCTGAAAAATAGTCCAAAATAAATTTTGATTTATAAAAATGTCCCACCTTAAAATATGTTTCACAGATTGAAAGATTAAATGGAGAAGGACCAATGCCATTAATTAAATTAAAGAACATTCTCTTTGGTAAAAAATCTTTCCATTCTTTGATTATAAATTCTTCAACTTTACCAAGATCACTAATTAAATATTTCCCTAAGTCTTCTATTCGCTTGTCATATTTGGCTATAATGTATTTCCCTTGAAAAGAATTTGTACTAGGTAAAAAATCATCTATGCCATCTAGCATAGTTGGTCTTTCATCATCAAAGCCAGCCTCTTTAAGTATTTGTCTAATACGTCTTGCATTTTTTAAGTCGTTTAAATGCACATAAGAAAATAATAAGTTGATTAACATGTATTGATTAAGATTTTGAATATTTTTTTCACACGCTTTACAAAATTTTGGTAGCGTAGATTCAAACCTGCCCAATACAGTTTCGGAATCCTTAAAAAAATCTAAACCCTCATCTTCTAATTGAGCATTAATAAGTTTTTCTAATTCATAATGATTTCCATAGATATTCTTTTTTAGAATATCAAATTTGTCCCAAAATTCTTTTTTGTCCATAACCTTAGCCTTTTTTATTTTTGAAAATAATAACAAATGAGGACATTTGACTTACGCTAAATATTTATAGGAAGAAACAATCGGAGACGATTTTTTCACATTAAACATTTTTTGAATATTCTTTCAAAAGATTTGAAGCTATTACAATTCTTTGAATCTGATTTGTGCCTTCATATATTTGCGTAATTTTTGCATCACGCATCATTTTTTCTACGGGGTATTCCTTCATATAACCGTAACCGCCAAGCACCTGCACGGCGTCTGTGGTTACTTCCATTGCCATATCAGATGCGAAACATTTACACATTGCAGATTCCTTGCTGAATTTTTTTTCCCCCGAGTCGATCATTCTGGCAGTGGCATAAATGAGTGCCCGAGCTGCTTCGACTTTCATTGCCATATCTGCCAGCATGAATTGAATTCCCTGAAAGGATGAAATAGGATTGCCAA
>CAYPTZ010000685.1:0-2588 GCA_964413395.1 uncultured archaeon
ACGCTGATTTCATGCGTAATTATAAAATAGATATCAACATTAACATCTCCCATAGGGATGTAGGTCGAACTGAATTGTTTATTACCATCTATAGAGACTGATTCATTTTCAAAATATACTTTCTCATCACCTTTATAATAATTATAGTCGGGATCTTCAAGAATACTTAACAATCCTTTCGTATTATTTTTATATTCAACCGTTATTTTTACCCTCCCAATAGCTTTAAAACTCATATAGTAATAATCATCATCATTTAATTTTAAACTTTGAATTGTCCCAGTTTCAAGCCTGGCTGCATTTTCTATTGAATCAGGGGTCAAAAAATATTCATATTCATCGTCAATGCTCAGATTGTATTCAATCACATATGAAATATTTTGTGAATTCCATGCAATTTCGAAAACATAAGTAAATTCCTCATCTCTCGTGGATGTTGTAATATTACACCCTCCATTTCCTTTGGGATAATATTCAGCATCATAATTCCATTGAATTAAATCATTTGATAAATCTTGGCGATACAGATTGATATTGTAATAGTTATAATCTCCTACAATAACATAAATAAAAATACTTACATTTGAATACGCTGGAATTTTAATTATATACCAATCATCATCAAAGGCTTGAAGATCGCTATAATTTCCAGGGCTTAATACAGAAGCATTTTCAACACTATCATTATCTTCAAAATTATCATCTAATACATTTTCGGCCGCACTATTCACATTCAATTGAAATTCCGATTCAGGATTTCTATTTTCACTAAGTATCACATTTAGCGAGAATAAGAACGCAAGATATATCGCAATACCAATTTTATTTGTTTTTTTCAATTTCATAAACCTCATTTTTTATTTTTTCTCAAATTTTGTGTGGTAGAACAAAAATTACCTTTTGTAAATTTTGATCTTGATTAAAATGTTATTGGGAACGATTTTCGTCATCATTTTCATTATCATTTTCATCACTATTTTCAAGCTAATTTTTTTGTTTATCCTTCATATTCTAATAAAATAAACCCCTATCACCCCTTAATCCGCCCAAAAACCTATAATGTCTTATGAAAAGGGAATCACATAATGAAGTAAAAGCAAAAACCCCATTAGAATGGGAACGGGACACCTGGAGAGAGTTTCGTCGGGTCCTAAATCCGAAAGATCAAACTATATTTGACCAAATTTGGAAATATTCCTTTGTACATGAGCGAAAAGGACTCCAATGGGATCGCATCAACACCACGGATCTAATTTGGATGGCTTCTTTGATTGAGCAGCAAAAACAAATAGATCAAATGCGGTTGGAGATTGAAAGAAGAAATGAAAAAAAACGAAAAAAGTTATTCTGATTTTTTCCAATGTTGAATCTTGTCAACAACATAAATACCGAGGATTGTGGAACAAATATCTAAGATCCCAATGGTGAGAGTCGCGAGTAAGATTCCATCGAAAAATTTATTATAAAAACAATTGAATATAAGCCAAATGCTCCCGAAAACTCCAATGGAAAAAATGACATTATTTTTGAACTGGGAACGAAATGTTAAACTTGGTTTAATCAAGAGAAACATCAATCCAATCCAGATTCCAATGGCCAAAATGATCAAATATTGGCCAAAATTGGTCGGGAAATACATGACCATCAAATTAATATTTGATTTTTTAAGAAAAAGGCCTGGTATGCAATGTATTCCTGAATAAATTAATCCTATTATTATCATTGAGACAAAATCTAAAATTGGCCTTGATTTTTGATCTATTAAGGCATCTTCACACAACCATGATCCCATCATGCCACAGAGTACCAAGGGGATTGCATCAGCAAAATATCCTCGAATTTTATATACCAAATCGACACCTAAAATAATTATAGTCGCCATAAAAACCAAAAGATTAACCTCGCAAAACTTAATCCATATTTTAGGCCTTTCACTATTTTGGTTCCACCTAAATTTTTTTCTATTGCTAAAAAAAACCCGATTTTATAAGATAAGACTGAAATCATAAATATAAGGAGTAATAATTTTGAAATGGGACTCTCCATAAAAATACTCGGTGCTAAATGATCAGAAAGGATTTCTGGGATGATGCTAAAAGTAAACATTCTCAGTAAAATCCATAATAGCGAATTCAATAATATAATGGTTATAATTTTTGTTTTTTGCTTTGATTTTTGCTTAGTTGGTTGTTTTGTTTGTTGTGTGGTTTTGTGTTGTGTGGTTAACTTTTGATCAGTAATTTAATTTTGCATAATTTCATCTGGTAAGTTAAAGAAATGGTAATTGACCTATTTTATTATAAGGAAGGAAATATAAATGACTTCTTAGCTATTTCCACGATTTTTGGATCAATCCAATTTTTTGGATGAATACAAGAAAGAAAAGTAGATTTTTGTTCAAATTAAATTTTGAAAATATTTCAATAAATCTGATTTGGTAATGATGTTAAATTCATTGTTATCATTTTTCACGATCAACGCAGAATTTCTGATTAATAATCGTTCAATTTCCATTAAAGAGGTAGTATTTGATATGATGGGAAAGGAATTTTCAAATTATGCTAAACTCGTGTAGTATTGAATCCGGA
>CAYPTZ010000686.1:0-2572 GCA_964413395.1 uncultured archaeon
TTATGAAAATATTTTTTCAATAGAATTATCTTTTTTTATTACTTGAGCATTTATCATGTTTTTCCATCTTTAAATGCATTCTTGAAATTTACTTTGAATTTCTAGTGTATATTTTATTGATTTTTCTCGATGAAAATTAAAAATTTCTAGTATATTAGAATTTTTAGGCTTTTTTGCTTCCAATCTACCAATTAATTTCCCTTTAAAATATAGAGGATAGACATAATATCCCCATTTTCGTTGAGATACAGGTTTATAAATATCCCAAGTATATTCAAATTGAAAAAGATTCTTAGCTAAATCTCTATCATATATCAATGGATCTAGAGGTGCAATAATTCGCATTTCATCATCTATTTCTTGCTTAATTAAATCTTTCCAAGATTCTGGAACAAAATAAATTTTTTTTAATTCCTTGCAGTATACTACAGTTGGAGTATTACGTCTTTTATTTCTTTCAGTTGTCGTATTAATGTATAAATCAAGTGAATTTCCTGTTCGTTTCAGCCAAGCAAGCTTAGATCTACTAAATTTTAATTTTTCTTGATTGGAAATAGTAATTTTTGAATCCACAACAGGAAAAGCATGAAGAAATAATTTTAATTTTTCTTGCCATAATTGTGTTTCTTTTATTTTAGTTGTACTTAGCTCACTTGATGAAAAATATTTCTCCGTGAGATCGAAGAGTTTTCTAAAATTTTCATCACGTTTTGCAACAATTACTTCTCCAATTCCAGATAAATATTCTAGAATATTCCCTCCTGAATTTGCTGTCCATTTTTTCTTTCCTAAAAGTGATGATTCAAATGATTTCAATCCTTCTATACTGATAGGACCATTATCTTGAACAAAATTTTTTATTTTTACTATTGAATCGGGTTTCTTAATAAGAAACTTTTTTATTTCCTCCCAATATCTACCTGATAAATTTTTAGGAGATTTACATGAATAGAAAATAGGAAAGAATTCTCGTTTTATTGCATTTAGAGAATGCATATAATCTTCAAATACATCCTGTTTTGGGTATAAATTTCCTTCAAATTCACCTATTCGATATTTTTGACTTCTAGCAAGTAAAAAAATATCATGATTTCTTCCTGCGGGATTTAAAGGATCTAATTGGATAAAACCTTGCTGCTGAATAATTGATCCTAGATCATTTTTATCGTTTCCTTGCCATTGATGTAAATGAGTTCCAATGATAAGTAATATTTTTAATTCTCCTTTTGAAATAGTTGGGATATCTTGCAATCCAATTACCATACATGCATAACAATAATTTCTTATTTAAATATTCACTATGCTTTAATTTTTTGATATGTTTTTCTATTTTTATAAATATTTTACTCTTCTCAATAATTTAGTATGATATATTTCATTTAATAGATCACTTATAATTTTGAATTTTTATTTTTTCTAAAATTAATCAGCAATTGTAAAATCAAATACTAATTTAATAATTCACTCAGGTATTTTGATTTTTAATCAATCAAATCTAAGTTAAATTAAAAATATTGGGGTGTTATTGTGGCTATTTCAAAGAATTTAAATAATATGTGTTTGCAGTTCAATCCAGATCATCAAGAAAGTAATTTTGTAAAATCAGGTCGATATGTATTTTTACCAATTCATTACGGAATCATTGATGAGAATAAAAATTATCTTGATAACATAATCACCCAAACTAAAATGACAATGATTAATATTCAGAAAACTTTGGAATATGCTGGGTCTTCTCTTGATAATATCATTAAAACAAATATCTATTTGAAAAATTTCAGAGATTTTAAGAAAATGAATGAAATCTACAGAAAATATATCTTAAAAGAACCTCTTTCTAGTATTAATATTATTACTGATTTCTTAGATGATAGATGCTTAGTCCAAATAGAATTGATAGCATTCGAAACAGAGTAATTTAATCTATGTTATTTATAATAATTATTTTTTACTAAGGAAATTATTTAAGAATAAATTTGAATTCCTTCTTTGTTGAATCAATTTTAATTTATCTCCTTGTGCGCTAAGTGAATTTTGCCAAGATGAATAAATATTTCTTAGAAAGCTAATTCCATCTCGCGAAATTTGATAGGCACCATAATCTGGCTTTTCAATAAGTTTTGCATCATGGAGTTGCTTTAAATGGTTAGAAAGCGCTGTTTTTTGCAGTTCGCTTGATACTATTAATTTACGGAATGAATGGGGGCCATCTAGTAATGAAATTAGAATTAGAAGTCGCTTATTATTTCCCATTGCCTTTAACACAGAAAATATTTTATGAAAATGTTCCAATAATTGATTTTTTAATGCTTTATCAGAAATACTCATTTTTTCATCACCGGGATTAACCATTCAATTTCTGAATTCGGATCATCCAATCCTTTATAATTCTCACTATATCGTTGCAAAAGATAGGGATATGATTGTTTATATTTATTTTCTTTTGATGATGTCCAATTTCGGATAAATTCTTCAACTTGTTCATGTTCAATTACTTTACATACAAAATGTGCATAGCTAGATATTGGAAGTGGTTTAATAATAAAATCTAGGGGTATTTCGTCATAAAATT
>CAYPTZ010000687.1:0-2571 GCA_964413395.1 uncultured archaeon
CACCGGGGATACGCTTACCTCTCCCCATAGGTCCTCGAGGTTCTCCTTCAATATAGGGAAAATATTCTGGTATGGTTTCTAAATATGCTATATTAATAAAATCATTTTGATAAATTCTTTTTTTTGCTTCTATATCAATCAAGGAGAGATTAATACTCATATGGTTTTCGAGAAAAGGTTCAAGAATTTTAAAATAATTATCAATTAGCCAAATAAATGAAGTTCCAACATTATTAAAAGGAATTAATTCAATCCAAGCACTATTAAGGACATGACTACAATTGATTAATCGACTAGCAAAATTCTGAGTGGGTAAAGTACTCCACCGTCTTAAAGCTCCTGTTGTGCTTGAAGAACCCACTATAATATTCTCTTTTGGCATAACTCCTACTGCCCAAAAGGCATCAAATCCATCGAGTGTACCTAAAGCGATTTTTGCGTTATGTAACATTGAATATTTTTTTTGATATCTTTTATTAACAGGTAGAATTTCACCTAACGGCAAAACTTTAGGAAGGTATTTCATTTCAAGGTTTAATTCTTCAAGTATTTTCCAATTCCAATTGAATTCTTCTAATAAGTATAAACCTGTATAGGAGATATTAGGTAAAGAAGTGAAAATAGAGTCTGGAGAACAACCTGAAAAATACCATGTAATATAATCATTAATCGTTGTAATTTTAAATAAATTGCTGGGATATCCTAGTTCTCTATTTTTAAAAAGTTGTATTGCTGGTAATGAACTGCTAAGGAGTCCTCCTGTTTTTTGTTGAAAATCATTTGGTAAATTGGAAAGATATTTTTCAGCTCCCTGATATGCATAATTATATGCATTATAAATTGGATCTCCTTCTTTATTGATAAAAACCATTGAAGGTCCGATGCTTGAAATTCCAATAACTTGAATTTTATAAGAAAAATTGGCTTGAATTTTTGTTAATAGAAGTTCTATTATCAATATGATATTTTTAACATCTATCAATTGATTAGAATCCCATACTTCATAGTTTTTTAGAGATTCATGACTATATAAGATATTTTCATTTAGAAATATTTCCCCCAATTGATCCATTACCAAAATACGAATTCCAGAACTACCTATATCAATTCCTAAACAATAATTAATTTTTTCTTCTAAATTATTTCTCATAATCATGCTCATTCCAGTTATAATGAAATTTTTTTCCTCCAGTATCATCTATTCTTTCAAAAGTATGAGCTCCAAAGAAATCTCTTTGAGCTTGGATAAGATTTAAAGGTAAATTTTCAGATCGTAATCCATCATAATAAGATAGTGAACTGGTAAAAGCTGGGATGGAAACACCTATTTTAACTGCACATGAGATCGTTTCTCTCCATGAATCTTGATAATTAGAGAAAAATTCTGTCAAAGATTGAGATAATAATAAATTTTCAAGTTCAGGATTCTTAATAAATGCCTCTTCAATATTTTTAAGCAATTTTGCTCGTATAATACAACCACCCTTCCATAATTTTGCAATTTCTTTCATATTAAACTTCCATGAATATTCTTTCCCTGCAGAATAAATTAACGAAAATCCTTGAGCATAACAACAAATAATTGATAAATATAGGGCTTTTCTTATGGTTTCAATATTTAGCCATTTTTGAATGTCTGTTTTAATTTCATCATCAATTGATGGTTTGGGTAGTATATTTGACGCTTTAATTCGAATTTGTTTATTTGCAGATAAAAATCTTTGATAAACTGCTTGAGTAATTGTGGGAATTGCTTCACTTAAATTTAAGGATGTCAAACTGGTCCATTTTCCAGTTCCTTTATGTTCAGCCTTATCTAATATTATATCAACTAGTGGTTTTTGAGTTTTTGCATCAATTACCTTAAATATTTTGCTAGTTATTTCTAATAAATATGAATTTAATTCTCCTTGATTCCATTTTGTATAGATATCTCCAATTTCTTTAGCATTTAGGTTATGAAGTCTCTGTAATAAAGCATAAGTTTCTCCAATTAATTCCATCATGGCATATTCAATACCATTGTGGACCATTTTTACAAAATGTCCTGCCCCATCAGATCCAATGTAGTAACAACAAGGATAGCCATCGATTTGAGCCGAAATTTTTTGAAGACAAGATTTCATTAGATCCCACGCCCATTCAGACCCACCAGGCATAATCGATGGGCCATTTAATGCACCTTCTTCTCCGCCTGAAATTCCTGTTCCTAAATAACCTATTTTCCTATTAGCTCCAATAGATGCGACCACAAATGAAAGAAATATCCAAATAAGAATTATTTCCATAGGAAGTGATTTTTTCAAATGTAATTATTTATTCTAAATTGAACAAAAGACTATTAATTGATTCAAATTTTTTCAGCCAAAAAACACTCAAATGTAGTGATTTTTAACTATTGTCGGGATAATGTCGGGATAACAATAAAGGATTAATCTGATTTATAATCATTTAATCTTTTTAAAAGTCGGGGTAGCCGGATTTGAACCGACGACCTCTTCGTCCCGAACGAAGCGCGCTACCAGGCTGCGCTATACCCCGATTATTTTTGCATCATCATTTTGCTTTGAA
>CAYPTZ010000688.1:0-2570 GCA_964413395.1 uncultured archaeon
TAATTTTGGTTAATAAATTTCTATATAATAATAATTTTGAAAAATTAATAATTTACTACGCAAATTCAATAAAAATTTGTCCATTAATGATTTTTTGAAGCTTCATTAAAATTTCTTCATTAAGAGAATAATACTTATGCTTCCCATTTTTAGTAATATCTGAAATCATTATTTTTCTTTCTTCTAAGATATTAAGATGCTTTTGGACCGTACTATAATGCATTTCTAATATTTTTGCAATTTGACTGAGAGTTGCCTGATGATTCTTCAAATATTTTAAAATCTCTTTAATTTTTTGATTTTGGAGTAAAAATAAATCATATTCATGATCCATAAATGATTTATTCTCATAATAACCGAAACTATGCCCAAATTTAATCTTTTTTATAAAACCAAACTTTTCAAGCATACCAACATGCCAATTGAACTCATTTGACCCAAGATTCAGTTCTCTCCTGATGAGTCGATTATATGCACCTGGATTAATTTGAATAAAATGTAATATTTTTTGACGAGCATTATTTGATGCAATTTCATCTTTTGACAAAGAAGTTCCTTGAATAAAGTAACTTTTTTTTATTAAATTATTCACAGCTTCTGTTATTTGAATCTCTGAATATTTATTGCCTAAATTTGAATAACAAATCGGTAATATCGTATTTAAATCTAAAACTTTGACTTTTTTCATAATTTTCTGCATTACTTTGTAAGCATTCACTTCAATTTCAGAAAGAGGTTCAAATTTCATTTTAAATACAACTTAAAAAACTAATACTTCTTATAAAAAAATTCTGATATTTTAAATTAAGTATTCCTTCAATTAACTATTAATCAAAGAAAAGGTTTTATATTGTTCTTAAACCTTAGAAAAGTCCATGTTGGTTATTTAAATATTCATAATAACACTTGCATAGAAAATATCCACCTAAATTTAAAAATTTAATTAAGAATCGAATTATCATAAAATACATGATTAATTTATAACTAAAAAAAAAATAATGATTACAATTTTTTAATTTTTAAAAATTTTTAATTCACAAAAGAACTGAAAAAAATTTTTTTGAATCAAACTTGGGTAAATTTATTTGATTGATCTTTATATATCCCTTTTAAATTTTTACCAAAATTTCCTTCAGGAGTTTGACATACAATATGGGTATAGGGTGATATAACTTCTTGGGCTTGGAGCCATTTTTCGGCTTCTGTTTGACTATCGGCTTTATAAACTTGATAGTAGTATGTATAGATCCCGTGTACACTACTTTGATCTTCTGTAAAATCTCTTACGTGTTGAACCATGTTTATTCCCTATTTTGATTAATTCTTATTTTTTTTTAAATTTTACGATTCTAAAAAAACTGTACCTATGAATAATTTTCGAAAATAAAAAACTTGATGATATTCAAAAATACATAATTTATAAAGTAATACAATATAATCAACCCTAGTTTATATATGAATGGTCAAAAATCACCTTTTCTAATTCTTTTTTATCCTATGATATTTTAGAATTAGATAAAATAAAATCAAATTATCATAATGCAAGAATGTAATTATTATGAACAAAAATGCAATTTTAAAACATATCAATATTCTGTCTTATAAAAATTATTGAATTAATGAACAAATTACTTCATTCTGAAATTACTTCTACTTGCATAAGCCTCAGATTTTCCAAAATTTTTTAGGTTTGGATATTTTTTTGCTTTAAATAAGGATTTTCCTAAAAAAAAAAGTAATTTTTATGAAGGGATATTTTCCATCTCGAATCAGATGTCTGAAATATTATTGAAATATATACTAAACCTTTACAATAAAATTAAATCTCCTATCTCTTTTGGAAGTTTTTTCAATTTTTTAGCAAATAAACTAAGATCTACTATACTATATTCTTAAACCTAAATCCAAATTATTATATAGAATTTCAGCCAAATATGGAAAAAACACCTTTATATTTCTCTCGAATTCGCGGAAAATTATCTTATCTTGAGGATTTGGAAAAATATAGTGTTACTGCACTAATTCCATGCTTTTTTTTTTACTCAATTTTAAATCTCATTTTTTAAATAAATTTTCATTTAGAAAATTGTCTTATTAATTAACTCTCATTAGAAATGGTCAATTGATTTTGAATATCTTTCCTATTCACCATGGGTTCGAGTAACGTATGGATATGGTTGGTTCCAAGATACTGTTTATCATCTAGAAGTATATCATTATGAAACATACCCTCATTCATCGCCTCATTATGATATCTCTTTATTAGGTTGGGAAAAATCCGACTATAATTAAATTTTTTTTTTCATGAAGTGACAAAATAACCTAAGTCTCTTCTTTTTTTTATAATTATTATGACATTGTGCCATTTTGGATGTTATTTTTCATTACAGTCCAATATCCATACTTACTATTATTCTATCCAATTGATATTTTAAGAACTTCTAATCGAAGATTGGAACAATTTTTGTTTCAATATTATGCGATTCATATTTTTCAAAAAATTACACTTTTTACCATAAATATCTGCGTTCTGTTATTTTTTCTCTTCCTCATCAAGTTGTTGATAAAAA
>CAYPTZ010000689.1:0-2566 GCA_964413395.1 uncultured archaeon
TATTGAAATTATATGATTCTTTTGAGCATTTTTCTGTTTGATAATTTCAAGTAAATATCTGCTTTTATCAAAATCTTTTAAATTTAGCTCATCAATATTTTCTGGATGATATAAATAATTTTCAAAACAATAATAGTCTAATATATAATAATTAGAATATTTTGTTCTGATTTTTTGAACTTCAGAATCTAAAAGGAAGTCACGATCTCTTAATCCAAATCTATCAAGGGTTGTGCTAATTTGGATAAAAACTGAAGCACTATCTCTTTCAGGAAAGAATATTACATTTTCTAGACCAACATTTCTCAATATTTCTACATTTTTATTTTCACATGCAATCAATTTATCTTTAGATAACTGACCACTTAAAATATCTCTTGTAAGTTTTAATACATTTACTTCTTCTAGGCTAAGTTTGCATCTGATATATTTGATTCCCTTTAATTCATATCTTTTGAGTAATTCGTATTCATAAAAAGTTGGGGTTTCTACAGCTCTGCAATAAGAACAATTACATGGTACCATTTCATTAACTTCTATTCGATTAAAATCTTTGTGTATCTCATTAATAGCTTTTCTGATGACGAATAAATATTCTCTTTTATTTTGTCCCGAAACATCTATTGTTATTTTATTTTCAAAATACTTTTCTTTAACAATTGCTTTGGTTGATTCATATTTTAATACAACTCCATATCGCCAATATTTTTCTTCAAAAATATTATTACTTAGTTTGACAATCAGCCTTGCTAAAATACCTTTTGGCATGAATTTATAGCGTAATTCAAATTTCAGATTATCTAGGGTATAATTCCAAGTATGATTTATTTCATCAACAGGTAACAATCTAGGCACTAAATAATCTCCATTTTCCAATTCAAAACATAAATCAAATTTCTTATTTTTCATTAGAGAAAGTAATTCACGCATTTTATACTTATAGTCTCCTGTTGCCCATATTCTTTTTAAATCATCATTTGTAAACCTACCTTTTTGATCTATAATTATTTTATCGTCTAAAATTCTGTAAACTCCTTTAGTAATCCATTCATGATTTAGAAATATTATATCTTTCAAATCAATATCATCTTTAAAATGTAATAGAACTCCTAAGTCGTGAAAATATTCGCTTAAGAAAAGAGCACTTTCTTCGCTTCGATAATGCTTTTTACAAATATCTAGGTATTCCTTTTCAGAAATATAATTACGATCTTCAAGTTTTAATTTTTCTATCTCACTTCTTATATCTACCCAGACTTTTGGAAGAGGATTGCCTATGTGGGGTAAGTTTGATGCTCTTTCCTTTACATTAAGTTTAAATGCGCTCAAGGTATCTCGATATTCATCTTTAAGGCTAATTTTTTGAAAATCTACTATATTATTAAAAATCTCTCTGAATTCTTTTATTGGTAATTCTTTTGTTGGTTGATCACATTTATTTAATACCATTAGTACTGGGCTTTTTTCACCAAGTAGTTTAATTACGTTTAACCAATAATAGAAATCATCGTAACTATCTTCTTTCCTAGATTCTGTAACTAATAAGTAAATAGACCTTTTAGTTAAAAAAAACTGATGGGTTGAATGATATATTTCTTGTCCACCAAAATCCCAAATATTAATTTGAAAATCTCTATGTATATTTGAATTAATTTTTGATATTTCATCTTTAGGGATTATCCACCTTTCTATATTAACGCCCTCTGTACTATCCATCTCTTCAAGCTTATAGTTATCATTAATTAAAGCTTTCGCAATACATGTCTTTCCAACTCTACCCTCTCCAACTAAAATTAGTTTTACTTCATATAAATAATCTTTAACACTCAATTCTTTAATAAAATTTCTTATTGATTCAATACCTCTTGCTACTATCTCTGGGGGTAATAAGTCAAATGGGTTGTCTTCCAAATTTAGCTCATGTAAACTTGACATGTTAGCAATTTTTTCAGATAGATGTATCAACTTATTTTTGGATAAGTCAAGATGCCTTAGGGTTCTTATTTTAATTATCTCCTCAGAAATATCAGAAACTTCATTACCAGAGAGATTTAGTTTTGTTAAATTTTTCAACTTTGAAATACTGGCAGGTATAGTTCTTATTTTATTTTTCATATCACTATCGCAATATGAATCATTACTTAAGTCAATTGTTTTAAGTTCAGTATATTCAAAAATCTCTTTTGGAATATATTCCAAACCACAATTTCTAAGTTCTAGTCTTTGCCACCCATATAGCTTAACATTATCAAGTCTTTCTCTTATTTTAGTATTCATTTAAAACTTGAATTTATAATTAATAATAGTCTGAATTTTTCTAAGCATGGCATACAACTCATTTATAGCAGGAATAAATTACCTGCTAAAGTTCCTGCTATCACTACTAATTTTCTGAGATAACAGGAAGTTAGTGTTGCTGCTATCACTTTTTGTAATATAGTAGATCCAATATACAAACCAGAACGTTTAATAGTAAGGCAAATTACAACTTTCCTGCTGAAAATCAAAGGGTTTAAGTAAACCGGTAGCCGGATATCCTGTTCTTCTAAATTCCAGCTACTAAATT
>CAYPTZ010000690.1:0-2566 GCA_964413395.1 uncultured archaeon
AGTCCACCTGCTAAGCCTGGAAAAGGGAAAAAAAAGGAATTTGATAAAATTTTTCAGAAAAGTTCAAATTCAGGCAAAATTATTATCCCAAAAGAATTTCAAGCTATCATATCTTATCTTTCAAGCGTTTTTCCTTCAATAATAGTCGCCAGAAATAAATTAATGGATTCTTTGGAAACATTAATAGCAGGAATGCGTTTAACCTTTATTCCTTATGAAAACATAAAATATGAATTCCTCGATATCGCATCACCAGATATTTTTATTTACGATACAATAATAAATGGTCAATTTTGCTTTTATATTAATGTAGTTGGACTTCAAGATAAAGGATTAATATTGGCTTATGAAAAACAAATGGATTATCTAAAACAAGAAATTTCAAAGGGGAATAACCCACTAAAAATCCAAAATTTACCATCATTAAGAACAGGACAAACAAGATTACAAACAAGATCTCCAACTAACATTAAAGAAGAGAAAAAGAAAAAATCAATTAAAGAATTTAGAAAAAAAATAAAACAGAAGAGATTGGCAGGAGAAGTGGAAGAAGAATTAGAATCAGCAACAGTTATTGACTTCTCACCTCATTCTGGTGAACCATTTGAGATAAATAAACGACCAATTGATAATAATTCACAATCATCAAATATGTTGGAAGAAAATCCAAAACCAGCACCTATATCTTATCCAAAAGGAAATTTAAATTTAGCAACAAGATCAACTTCTGAAACTGAAATAAATCCAAATATTGCGAATCAAACAGAAATTAATGATTTAGAAAATAATATTTCAATTTTTACACAAGAAATTAAGGATATTAAAAAAAAAAATAGAATTTTCATGGAAGAAATCAAATCTTTAAAAATTAAAAATTATGAACTAGAGCAAAAAAACCAAGATTTTATTCAATTAAAAGGGGATAATCGAAGATTGAATAATCAAATTGTAATGGTGACTGATAATCTCACTAAGCAACTTCATGAAAAAGATAATGAAAATCAAAAATTAATGAGTGATATTAATGAATCAAAAAAAAGATTTAAAAAAATAATTCCTGAGATTACTCAATCAGAAAAATTAAAGAAAAGGTTAAAAGATCTTATTGATGAAAATGAATTACTTGCAAAAGCTTTAAAAGAAGGAGACATAGAAAAGAAGAAAATTAAAGCAGATTTAGTATCATTGGAACTCGAAAATAAACAAATACTAGAAGAAAAATTAAACTTAGAAATATTATTTACAGATTTGCAAGGAAAACATTTAGATTTACTTAATAAAGTAGAAGAAATTCAAAATAGAACACAATGAATCAATTATTATAGATCTAATAAATCAAGATTCTCATCTGTTTCTTTTTTTTTTTTTGAATTTCCTAAAACATCATTTTTTTTTAGATCAAGCGCCAATTTTTTAACAGATGCTCTAATGACATCTTCATTATTTGCACCTGTGCAAATTATTCTTCCAGAACTAAATATTAAAAAGCATACTTTTGGATTTACCACTTTATAAATCAAACCAGGAAACACTTCTGGTTCATAAATAGCGCTATTTAAAACTAAAGAAGTCATGTCAAGATTAATAGATTGATGAAAATCACCTCTGACAACTATATTTTCTATTTTCACTTCCGGTTCCATTGTAATTTCAATTCCAGCATTCTTTATTTTTGTGACTACTTTTTCAACAACTATAGGAACATGTTTTATTAATCGGATACCTGTTGTTACCATTTTTCCTGATGAAAATATGAGAATTGTTGCTTTTGGATTTTTTATTTTTACAACTAATCCAGGGAAATTTTCTTTTTTTTCAATATCTTGATATTTTTCAAGAAGTTTTTTTAAATCAATAAAATCTCCAATTTTAACACTAGCAACAACATTTTCAATTCGTAAAGAAACATGATTAATCATTGATTTCTTTTTTTTAGTTTTTTCCTCAATACTTAAATTTTCGTTATCGTCATTCTTTGCCATTATTAAGGTGTCCTTTTTTTTTATAGAATTTATACGATTATCGTACTAAATGTAGTTTGAATAGATTTATTCAATATTTCCAATTCATTCATAGTTAATTTTTGACTCATCAGTATTATTTGAATATGATCCAGATAATATTCAACATGAGAATAGAGAATATTTAAATTTGAATTTTTCATATGAATATAGTTTAAATTACCTCCAAAATCTTCGAAAAAGTTCATTGAAGCTAATAGAGTTGTTCGCAATTTTGAATAATTAATAATTGGAAAATCTTGCGTTGATACAGTTAAAATTATCTTATTTTTTTTTAAAATTATAATCGATGTTGATGAAAGAGATTTAATTGAATGAAATAATTGTTCCTCTATCAGTTTGGAACGTTTTGAAAAGGAACCTATTATTATTTGCATCGCTTTTATCAATAAATAAGATGACCCTGATATAATACTTGTAAAGAATATCGAAAAATGCATTTTTTTTGGGAAATTTTCCAAAATTTTATGCTGAAAAACATTCCTATCTACTTCTTTAATTAAATCAAATTTGAATTTAACCTGCTCTCTAACCATCTTAGAAAT
>CAYPTZ010000691.1:0-2565 GCA_964413395.1 uncultured archaeon
GAGAAGTTTAAAATTACGAAAGATATTTTAAATTCTTTAATCCATGTTACAGGAATGCAAAAAGCAATTATTTTATCATTATTTAATCGTATTGCCAAAAAATATGTTGATGTCCAAATTTATGTGGAAGAAACTGATGCTGGCGAAAAATCATTATATTTTGATTTCTTACCAATCACTGAAAGATATCAAAAGAGTAAATTGGCTGAAATACGTGCCAAGAAATATCTCCAAGATCAATTTAAATCAAGTATCAATAAAAAACAAAAAAAACGTTTGTTACTCAAGAAAGGAGGCAATACATCCACTTCAAAACAAAGTGATGTTTTTATTCAAGCGTTATCTGTCCAATATGGTCGTAAAATTAAGGATGAAGCATCAATTAAGACAAAACAAGAAGATGAGCAACTTATTATCGACCGCGCTATTGATGAACCAACTCAGGTTATCATTTATGAATTAATTAAAAATGAATATCTCAGAAGAATTAAACAAGTTGCAGATTACGAGGTGGATTTTAGATTCAAAGTATCAGAAATTACCGAAGATGTTGAAAAATTAACAAAAATTGGTCCTGGTAGATTATACCCCTTATTGGCTGAATTAGCTGTAGAAAATTGGAATTTTAATTTATCAAGATTTGGGATGGGAGAAGATGAATTGGAAGAAGATAGGTGGATTGAATTCCTTCCTATTACAGATTTTGAGATTTATGAAGCACTTCTAAATTATCGTCCAAATCATATTAAAGAAATCGTTGTATTAATGCAGACATGGTTTTATCGTAACATATTTTTCAAGAGAAAGGCATTAGAACAATTACCTCCAAAAGTTTATAATGATGAAGATGAAGAATATCAACGCTCATACAGATCTAAGTGGTTTGCTGCAACAATGGAGTATTTTAATTATCATTTTCAACAAAAAGAAGAAGAAAGAGATCGAATTTATCACTCTAAGGATCTTCAAAATTTTATTTCACAAATTATTAATTGTAAAATAGATGAGCACAAAAAAAATAGATTGAGGGAAATAAAAGAAGAAAAAGAAAGGCAAAAACAAGTCGAAATGAAATTAGCAGAAAAGAAATCTCAAGAAAATTAAGAGATTAAGAAATAAATGGAAGATTCCAATGGAGAAAATGATTTTGAACAAAAAAAAGGGATTATTTTGAACAAAAAAAAAGGTCATTTATTTTTTTTAGTTGGTAATAGTGGAAGTGGAAAAGATTCATTATTAAAAGAAGCAATAGATAATTGGCCAGATAATATTCCTTTAATAAAAATTCCAAAACGCTATATCACTAGGCTTCCTCATGAGACAGAACCTTTTCATTCTGTTTCTAAAGAAATTTTTTTTCAATTGAAAAATGCTGGCTTTTTTTCACTGACTTGGAATATTTATGGCTTATTTTATGGTATTCCTAATGATATTGATAAATGGCTTGATAATGGAGAAAATGTGATTATTAATGTTAGTCGATCCATTATACCCGAAGCATTAAAAAAATATCCTAATCTCCAAATAATTTTTATACAAGTTCCATTTGAAATTACATTAAATCGCCTTAAAAATCGGGGTAGAGAATTAGAAAACGATCCTGTTTTTAAATTAAGGGTTAAACGAGCACAAGATAATCAAATCATGCCAGAAGCCCATAAAATTATCATGAATGTCAATTCAATTCAAGAAGGTGGAACAGAATTGAGGGATTTTTTAATCAAATTTTAATTTTCCCGAAAAAATGCTTTTAAGAGAGTAAAAAAATAAAAATTAGGATAAAAATGCACTATCAAAGAGAATTATTATCTTAGACGTCTACCTTTTGGTTTCGTAGGATTTTTTATTTTAGTCATATCTCCTTTAAATCGTCGTTCAACAACTTGATGGAGAACATAATATAAATAATCATCAATTTTATCTGGAAAAGTTTTATCTAATTCTTTTCGAATATCTTCTTCGTAAATTGCCGCCCATTTATCTAAGGTTTCTTTAAAGAATAATGCATACTTGAAAAGACTATTCAATTCTTCTTGAATTATTATAGGTTGCATTGAATCATCTAAGATATCAAGTGCTTTTTTAATCAATTCTTCCTCATATTCTAATGACAAAGTTGGCCAAGGTGTTACTTCAATATTATTCTTGGAATTAATTATCAATGAATCATATTGTTGACCTTTTCCATAGCTACCTTCTTCTTTAATTGTAAATGATACTTTAGATTCATCTTGATATGCTTTAGGGATAAACGCAGTTCCAAATTTATTATAGGCATGAACTTCATGTTCATCTTTAACTTTTTTCTTCACTATTAGAATTGGAACATCTAAAATCATTGCGTGTAAAATTATTGGTGCATTCTGGGCTCCAAAAGTATCTATTAATTTTTTTAATGTGATTGGTTTGACTTTGGCTATTTTACTTTCTTCCAATTCAAATGCAACATCTAAAACTTCGTAACCACAATTTTTTCCTGATTTACTAAAGAAAGCAATAAATTGATGGTTACAACAAATATTTTTTTCAATATGTACTTTGATTAGTCCCATTTTCTTTTTTTCA
>CAYPTZ010000692.1:0-2564 GCA_964413395.1 uncultured archaeon
CTATGCACCATATACAACCCTATTTTTTGTCTTGATAATGGGGAGTACCTCAATACTTGGGCATCCCTTATCTTTCTGACAAATTGTTCAGAAGATAACCCCTCGGTTAAATCAGGTGCAATCCCACGAAGATCATATAATGTTGGAAGATCCTCTTCGGGAGGGAATATGTCTATTTCTTCTACAATAATTTCATGTGGATACTTGGAAATTGCTTTAAATTTTAATTCGCCCTTAACTTCGACAAATTTCCCAATAGCTTCTATGGCTGTTTTTGTTAATTCCTCTGGAAAATGACATGTGATTTTTGTCGGCCCCACATCAGGATAAATTCTAAATACATTTTTATCTTGATGAATATTAATATATTCAAGCATACCGCAAATAGAACCAGAAGAAAGTTCTTCGGGGGCAAGCATTAAATTCATTTTTGCTTTAAATTCATTGGTTAAATTTAAATCATATCCATCAGTAGTTATCCGAATAGAATTAATATATTTCCCGATTGGATTTACTAGGTACATCATATCTTCAATTAGACCATATTCTGTTATTTTATCCGGCCTTCCTTGTTGAATGGCTTCGTAAGTAAAATAAAATTTGTCGATTGTTTTACTTCTCAAATCTATCTCAGGAGCATCAGGGATGGCTTCCATAACTACAGTAGCTGGACTTTTATAACTAAGCTCCGTTATTCTTAAATGAAAAGATGGTGTTCCTTTTTTAGAAATAGTTTTATCTGCTCTGGTGATATTTTTAATAATGGCGTTTAAACCATTTATAAAAGCATTGGCACGAACAAAACCCCTGTCCTCCGGCATTCCTTCTATTACAACCTTGATTTCTTTTTTGTCCATAAGAGGACTCCTAGTTTGGTTTAGTTGATCGCACCCATTTGTGATGAGTCCCGATACAATAACCGTTTACCACCAGACTCCTCGATAGTTTTAATTAATCGAAGATGATTATCTTTTGTTTTATTGTTCCATCTAAAATTAAACTCATTTAAATATCTTTCAATATGGGTTTCGCTAATGTGATGGAACGTTCCTAATATACCACGCTTCAACAAAGAAAAATAAGATTCGGCAAAATTGGTATGTATAATGCCACGAACGTATTCTTTTGTTCCGTGAGTAACAACAGAGTGACTAGCCACATACTTTTCCAATCCATT
Source organism: uncultured archaeon (assembly GCA_964413395.1). Lineage (GTDB taxonomy): Archaea > Asgardarchaeota > Lokiarchaeia > Sigyniarchaeales > Promethearchaeaceae > Lokiarchaeum. Next base: position 1,178 of record CAYPTZ010000692.1, read on the forward strand.
ATAAGAAGGAAATTCATCAGTCATAACATGTGCAGTATCTGCAACATTTTTTCTTATCAAAGTTTTAAGCGTTTTGGATTTAACATCATCAACCTTAAAAGACAAGGCTTTCCCATTACGTTGGATTAATGCAAAAACTTTGGTTTTATTCTTTGCTCCCCGCCCCCTTTTCCCCCTAGCTCTTCCGCCAATATACGTTTCGTCCGCCTCAACTATCCCTTGGAGCTTATCAGAAAGGGAGTTCTGAGTCATTGCCAAACGAACACGATGAGCCATAAACCATGCACTTTTATAGGTAATACCAAGCATCTGATGTAGCTGATTAGCAGAAATGCCCTTTTTACTAGAGCATACTAAATAGATCGCCATAAGCCATTTAGCAAGGGGGATATGACTGCCCTCAAAGATAGTTCCCACCGTTACGGTAAACTGTTTCCTGCAATGGCCACATTTCCATAAACCAGGGCGTGTAGATTTCCCTTTAAATTCATAGACCTTATCACTCCCATTGCAATGAGGACAAACTGGTCCATCGGGCCATCGAATACTTTCAAGATATTCCCTTGCCTTACTCTCATCGTGGAAAATCTGATTAGAAATTGTAATGTTTTTCATGGCTTGACTCTCCTATGTTTTTCTATCTATAATTATATCATAGGATTTGGGTTTGTCAAGTATATAATCGCCTAATTTAATATCATCGGGAGAGGTTATCCCGGCCTCTTTAATTTTTTGCTCTACATATTTTATCTTGGCTTTTTGTTCCTCAGAGAGAGGTTGGGGTTGCCTTTCTTGTGAACCGGGTTGCGTCCAGTATTTCCTTTTGCTTAAAATATTCCCCGCCTTGTCTGCCGTGATTTCTACTGTGTACCAACCCCCAGTACCCTCAGCAATGACAATGCCCCTATGAACCAATGCCCTCCCTTGCTCTTTGTAAAAATGGTAATAATAGATATCTGTATTGTATCGTTGTTCAACCCTAGCGGGTGGCCCCCATTTGTTTTCTACTTCGCCAATGGTGCTAGTGGTAGAGCAACCACCTAAGAAGAGACCAATCAACAGACATATAATCAACTTTTTCATGGCACCCCCTTTGATCTTGAACTATTGAAATAAAAAAACCCCCAAGAGTATAAAACCCCTCAGAAGCTGAGCTTACGGCACCTTCCCGAACCCTTTTTCCATCAATCCCCCCAGAAGATTAAAAATTAGGTTATGGGGTTACGGAGAATCCTGAGAACTATAGGAAAAACTTAACTTAATGTGACGGTATTGTCAATAAGGAAATGAGAATTTGAAATGGGACAATGGGACAGTGAAATGGAAAATGGAACGGATTATTGAACGGGGAAATGAGATTTTAAAACTGCATTGAAGAACCGCTATA